>JBEQAN010000110.1:0-5028 GCA_041640315.1 Leptospiraceae bacterium | reverse complement strand
CAAGGAGCTGGAGACCAAGGTTTGATGTTTGGATTTGCAATTGATGAAACAGAAAATTATATGCCATTTCCTATTGAAATGGCTCATAAATTGGTGAAATATCTCGCAGAACTAAGGCATAATGGTACATTAAAAGATATTTTACCAGACTCAAAAAGCCAAGTCACAGTAGTTTATAAAGATGGAAAACCCCATCATGTTGATACAGTGGTTGTATCAACCCAGCATAGGCCTCATTTGGAATACAATCAGCTTAGAGAAATGATAATAGAAGAGGTGATTAAAAAAGTCATTCCTCAACAATATTTAATAAATACTAGATATTTAATTAATCCTACGGGACGTTTTGTGATTGGAGGTCCCCATGGTGATGCGGGACTTACAGGTAGAAAAATCATAGTAGATACGTATGGTGGCTATGGAAGACATGGTGGTGGAGCTTTCTCGGGAAAAGATCCCTCTAAAGTGGATAGAAGTGCTGCCTATATGGCACGATATATTGCGAAGAATATTGTTGCTGCTGGTCTTGCTACCAAATGTGAAGTTCAGTTATCCTATGCAATTGGTTATCCAGAACCCACGTCTGTATTGATTGATACGTTTGGGACAAATAAAGTAGATGAAGAAAAAATAATAAAAAGAGTAAAAGAAATTTTTAAATTAACACCAAGGGGAATTGAAGAAATGTTACAACTTCGCTCTCCAGAAAGGAATTACTTAGAAACAGCAACCTATGGTCATTTTGGAAGAACGGGAAAAACCTTTACCTGGGAAGCTCTCGATAAAGTAGAGGAATTAAAAGATCTTTTATAAGATAAAGATTGAATTTAGAGAATAAAACCTCCATTCCTTCTTAAAATTTAAAACTTTATTTTGAGATTTCAGTAAATGGTGAAGGGGTAAAACCCCCTTATTATCAAGAATTATAAAGAATCTTATTTTAAGATTTTTAGTTTTTGACCTGGATAAATTAAATTAGGATCTTTAATTTGATCTTTATTTGCTTCGTAAATTCTTGGCCACATTCTTGGATTATTGTATACTTCTTTCTTAGCAGCAATTCTCCATAAACATTCAGCTGGTTTCGTTTTTCTTACTGTATAAATCAGTTTTATATTTTCATCAACTTGTTGAGTGGTTTCAGTGATGGTTTGTTCTTTCATAGCTTCTTGTTGTTTTCTTAATTCTTCTTCTCTTAGTCTCCTTTCTTCTTCAAGTTTTAAATTTCTTTGGTATACTAAGTTTGCATTATAAATTAAATCTTCTATAATTTGAGTTAATCTGATGACTTCTTCAGAATTTTGAATTGATGATTCATATTTTTTTTCGTTATAGTCACCTTTTGCATTCTCCAGTGCTTCTTTACATGCTGTCAGGGTTTCAATAATCTTTGATTCACTTGCACCTAAAATCTTTCTATTTTTATTAACATTGCTATTTGTCTTTTCATAAGCAACTGTAGCACTTTTAAGTTTTTCTTCAGCATATTTAGAAATTGCAATATTGTATAAAACTTCTACTTCTGTTTTTAATGACTGCAAATTTAAATAAGCTTGTTTTAGTTTATTATTTTGGATTAAGCTATTTGTTTCGGAGATTTGATTTTCTATTATTGTGGATTTTTCTGGTTCATATTTTTGGATATTGTATGCTTTTGCTTTATTAAATATCTCTTTTATAGATTGTAATTCATTGAAATATTCATCTTTAAAGCTTAGAGCAGTTTCTAAAGCTATATTGGAAGATTTTAAAGCTTTATCTAATTTATCATTAACGAGGGAATAAAGAATTAAATTTTCATCAAGTTTTTTAAGGATATTTTGTTTTTCTTGATCATTCGAATATTGATTGGTGTCTATTTTATTTACTTCTTCTTCATTTAAATTTTTACCTTCTAAAAGTTGTAAGTTATCATTGGCTTCTTTATAGAATGCCTTTGCCGATTCGAAATCTTCTTTTGCTAAGATTTCTGCATTAGCTTCTTCAGCTTCAAAAATTCTATTTTCGAACGCTTGTTTTTTTTCGTTGATAGTATTTGGATAAAGAGTTAGCATAGAAAGTCTTGATAGATTATAAGAATAATTTGCTTTTTCTTTTGCTTCATCAAAATTATCTTTTGGTAGATTTTCATGGGCTTGTTTTAGTTCATCAATTGCTTTATCAAGATAATCTTTTGCTGTTCCTTCGGGATTAAATGCTGAGACTTCCTCAATAGAAGCTCTTGCCCTAACTATTTCTTCTGTTGGTACTGGTTTAGCGCAGTTCAGTACCATAAGAAGAATTATAAAAATAAAAAAAACAATATGTTTTATTTTCATAAAATACCTCACAAATAAAGGATATTTATTTATTAAAGGCTTGAATTGCTTCTGCTTCGGAATCGTAGATTTCAAAGAAGGATGTTAATTTTGTTAGCTCAAATACTTTTCTTACAGAACCAGAAACATTACAGATTTTTAAACCACCTTGATATTTCTTTAAGTTTGATAAACTAGAAATAAGCGCTCCAATACCAGAGGAATCAATATATGATACTTTATCAAGGTTAATCACAACATTGTATTTTTTCTCTTCGATAAGTTTATTTATCGTGTCTTTTATTTCTGGAGCGTTATACAGATCAATTTCTCCATTTACATCTAATATCACTATATCACCACTATCTCTTCTGGATATTTCCATATGTCCTTCCTTTTGAATGTTTTTTAAAAAATTATTAATAATAATTATAATAAATTAATACATTAAATTATTACATATAATTTAACTTTTGATTTTTTTTTCAACTATTTTTTCAAAATAAATCAAATTACAACCATTATAATTATTTTACAAAGTATATCAATAATAATATCGATAATTGTCAAACAAAAAATGATTACCATTCAAAATTTATCCACTTTTTAAAAAAATTTTCAAATTCATTATTTTTTATGGAACATCGTAGTTCTTCAAAAAAACGAAAATAAAAATATAGATTATGATATGTAAGTAATTCAAACGCAAGTAGCTCTTGTACTTGGTATAAATATCTAATATATGCTTTACTATACCTACGACAAACTTTACAATCGCAATGGATATCTAAGGGAGAAGAATCTAATTTATATTTAGAATTTTTAATATTGATCTTACCTTCGAATGTAAAGGCATGGCCGTGTCTTGCATTTCTTGTAGGTAATACACAATCAAAAATATCAAACCCATTTCGAATAGCAATTAGCATATCTCGAATGTTTCCTACTCCCATTAGATAATGAATTTTATCAAATTGAATTTTTGGCCCAAGAAATTCAAGAATTCTATAAAAATCTTCTTTGTTTTCGCCTACACTTAATCCTCCTACAGCTATACCATCAAAATTTAATGATTCTATGAATCTTAGAGATTCTAATCGCTTTTCTTCGAATATTCCACCTTGAACAATACCAAAAAGTTTATTTTCTAAGGATTTTTGGGATTTTAAAGCATTAAAATATTCCAGAGATCGTTTTGCCCATAAATGGGTTCGCCTTAGTGATTCCTCAATTCTTTTAATATCACTATTAGCGGGAGGGCAATCGTCAAGAACCATCATAATATCTGAATTAAGAATTAGTTGAAAATCAATGACTGATTCTGGAGTAAAAACGTGCTTTGAACCATCATAGTAACTTTGGAATTCCACACCATTATCAAGAAATTTTCTGATTTTTGATAAACTATAGACTTGAAATCCCCCACTATCAGTTAAAATTGCATAATTCCATGATATAAATGTTTTTAAATCTCCAAGGTCTTTTATCAAATTCCCCGGGCGAAGATAGAGATGATAGGTATTTCCAAGAATTAATTTATAACCTATTTCTTCTAGTTGATCTTGCCAAATTGCTTTTACACTTCCTCTTGTTCCAACTGGCATAAACATGGGGGTTTCTATTTTGAAGATGGAACCAGATTTATCTTTAAAAATCATCTCTCCTAAACGTGCATGGGTCTTAGGATCTTTATGGAGGATATGAAAAAAATTCATAATAATTTAATTTAGTTGATTTTTTATGTGTAAAATTTCTAAGGTTTCATTATAAAATTTTTGATTATCCTTAGATAAGATAAAAAAATTTTGTATATGCTTTTTTAGAAGTTGTTTTAGTTTACTTTTTTCTTTTTGTTGTTTGAAATTGTCTAATTCTTGATATAGCATAAAATAATATTGGATAAATATGTATTCATATAAAATTAAGTTGAGATCTTGATTATAAAATTTCACATTTTGATTTTGAAAATCCATAAATTTTTCGTAATTTTTTTCATATAAATTTTTTTCAATATCTTTTAGTAATATACCTAAGTCTAATTTGTATTGATCATAAAGAGCTCTTTTTTCCGAGGTGGATTCGTCCATATAAAATTTCATTAGATAGTACATACCAATAGCTTTTGACATTTTGCATTCAATATCTTCACTAATTTTTTGACATTCTTCTGAGATCTGAATTAATAAATTAAGCATCTTTTTTAAATTTTCTGTTCGATTTTTAGAGAGATCTTCTTGTTTTTCTATTAAAAAATAGTCCAATTGTGCAGAAAAGTATGTTTTTAAGAATTTGTATAAATCTATATTGTATCGGAAACGTTCTTTTAATTTCCAGGTTATTTGAAATTCTTTTAAGGCATTCTCGAGGGAGATTTTACTAAGGTCATTTTCAAATGCTTTATAATAAATCATACCAAGAGCAAAATGAGATTCTGGTAAATCAGTATCTTTTTTGATAGATTTTAAATATTCATTGCTAGCTTCTTCGAAATCTTCTTCTTCAAATAAATTATCTGCTTTTCTTTTTAAAAAATACGCTTTTTCTATATTTTCTGATTCCAATTCCCTTACTACATAAAACCCTTCTCTTACACGAAGGAGATTTCCCTCTCCCATAAGAACAAAACCATAAAAGGGATGTGTTAAAAGAGCAGTTACAGTGATTTCTCCCATAATTAAAGCATTTTTAAATTTCTCGTGATGAGGATCTTTATATACGACATAAAGCTTTT
>JBEQAN010000109.1:0-5091 GCA_041640315.1 Leptospiraceae bacterium | reverse complement strand
GTTCCTTTAAATTCTTCGAAAATTACCTCATCCATTTTAGATCCAGTTTCTATCAAAGCAGTTGCTATAATTGTTAAGGAACCACCATTTTCAATATTTCGTGCTGCACCAAAAAATTTCTTAGGTTTATGGAGTGCATTCGAATCCATACCACCTGATAAGATTTTACCGGATGCGGGTGTTGTTTGATTATAAGCCCTTGCTAGTCTAGTAATAGAATCAAGTAAGATGACTACATCTTTGCCAAACTCCACTAATCTTTTCGCTTTTTCCAAAACAATTTCAGCTACGCTACAATGACGTGATGCTTCTTCATCAAAAGTAGAACTTATCACTTCGCCTTTTACATTTCGCGCCATATCAGTTACTTCTTCTGGTCTTTCATCAATCAATAAAACGATTAAATATACCTCTGGGTGATTTGTAGTGATAGCATTGGCAATATGTTGAAGAAGAATTGTTTTACCAACTCTAGGTGGTGCAACAATCAATCCTCTTTGACCTTTACCAATAGGAACAAATAAATCAATGATCCTTGTATCTAATAGATCTGATCTATATTCTAACATAAAACGCTCATTTGGATATATAGGTGTTAAGTTATCAAACAAAATCCTATTTCTTGCTTTCTCTGGTGAATCCCCATTTACACTATCAATTCTTAAAAGAGCATAATACTTTTCGTTTGAACCAGAGTTTGGTGGTCTAACTTGCCCTTCAATTGTATCACCAGTCTGTAATTTAAAATTTCTTATTTGAGACGAAGATACATAAATATCATCAGGTCCTTGTAAATAACTATAATTAGCACTCCTAAGAAAACCATATCCTTCTGGTTTTTTATCTAAAACGCCAGATGCATAAACAATCCCATTTCTTTGTAATTGCTTTTGCATAATAGAATAAATAATATTTTGTCTTTTACCTGAAACATCTTCAACCCCTAAGGCAATTGCCATTTTTGCCAAATCTTCTATTGGTATTGAAGTCAATTTTGAAAGATGTAATGGTGGAGGTGTATCTAAGTTTTGACTTGAACTTTTATTATTATAAAACTCCTCGTTTTCTAATTCTTTGTAATCAAATTCATTACTTTCAGCTTCACTAATTTGTGATTCTTCGTGTAATTCATTTTTTAGATCATCTTCAACTTCATTTTTGATATCATTTTCGATTTGATTTTCCATTGGATTTTCTTCTTTTTTCTTAGTTGTCTTTTTGGCTTTAGTTTTTTTTGTTGCTGGCATATGATACTCCTTAATGTTAATTCCTATTGTTTAAACAATATATTCAATGGAAACAAAGTCGATATCCCAGTTATAAATATCAAATAATGACGAATTAGTTTTTATGTTGAAAATTAATTTAAAATTTAGAAAAATTTATTTAAATTTAAAAATTTTAAGTGGATTTACTGGTGTTCCTTTATACAAAACCTCAAAGTGCAGATGTGGTCCTGTTGAAAAACCAGTATTTCCAGAGATGCCAATTTTTGTTCCCGCTTTTACAAATTGCCCTTGTTTTACATTCGCTTTACTTAAATGTGCATATAATGTTTTATAATCTTTTCCATGGTTAATAATTATCGTTAGCCCATACCCACCCATATACCCTACATAATGAACCACACCATCCCTTGCTGCCATCACAGGTTGATAGTGAATTCCTATATCAATGCCACTATGAAACTGAATATATTCAAATATAGGGTGTTTTCTATAACCAAAAAAAGAGGTAAGTTTTCCATAAGCTGGTAACACCCATACTGGAGGTGGCTCTGGTATTACAGCATTTGGTAAAAATATCTTTTTCCCTACTTGAAGAATTCCATCACTCTCTATATCCTCATTATCTGCTAAAATATCACTTATAGGTACTTGATATTTCTCAGCAATTAATGCCAATCTATCCCCTTTTTTTACACTATAAAAAATTCCCGGTCTATTGGGTATATTTAAAACCTGCCCTGCATAGATGTAATCATTGATTTTTAAACCATTTTCTTTTAGAATAAATTTAACAGGCACCTTAAATTTATTTGCAATAGAATTTAGACTATCTCCATTCTTTACAGTATATTTTATAACTTTTGCTTTATTTGTATTATTGTGAGAATCTTTATCATCTTGTATTAATTTGTTTTTTAACTGTTCCGATCGTCTTTCAATTTCTTGGGGATCAAGATTTTTTAAATCAAAATCATCGCTTAGATTGAAATTTTCTTCACTTCCCTTAGAAAGAATTGAAACTTTATTGTTAGTGGTTGCTCCACCACTTTTCGTAAAAAAAAGAAAAAAAACAATAAAAACCATCGAGACTAATGAAAAAATTAGGCCAATCCGTTTTACACTAATATCTGATAAATCTACCCTACCTACCTTTGGATAACTTCTTCCCGGGATTGTATAAACAAAATTCCCGTTCCCTACATATAAAAAAGAAAATCTTCCTCTTAATTCAAACTTTTTTACTTTTTTCTCTTCTTGTTGTTGAAATCTTTTATGATAATACATTCATTCACCAAATTTTATTTCTTTTTCTGCTCTGGCGTTTCTTGCTTCTCTTTAGGTTTTGTTTGCTGTGGTAATCCTTCTCCAAAGGATTCCAAAATTAACTTTTCAACATCCTTTTTTTGACCACCAGTTATATTCATCATTCCTTTTGCAATAATTCCAGGCGTTAGATATAAAACAGGTGTTTCTACATCTCCTAAGAGTTTACCATTTTTTTCAATTCTCACCTCTTCTGTTGCTTGAATATTACCAATCATTGTACCCGCAATGATTACTGAACGTGCTTTTATATTAGTTTTAACCTTACCGGTCTCTCCGATTACTAATTCATCTTCTGTTTTAATTTCTCCCTGAAATTTACCATCAATTCTTAATGAACCAGAGATATAAAATTTACCTTCAAAAATGGAACCCGGCCCGATTACACTATTTAAGGATTCACTTCGATTTGCCATAATTTACCTCTAATAATACGCTTTAGTTTTCGTATTTTGATATCAATATTTGAAATATCACAAAAAAAATATTATGATTTTTTAGTAAATATTTTTTTTATTAGTTATTAATATTACTATCTCTCAAAATTCTCTGGTAATAATATTAAAGCCATCCTTCCCGTCAATTGCATAGTTTTTATTCTTCTAATGTTTTCACTTGCTCTAAACTTAAAAACATCATCTACATTTTTTTTATTAATGATAGAATTATAAAAAAGAATTGCATCATCCAAGTTTTTATTCATAAAATTTAAATATGCAATTCTTTCAAGAACATTTCCAATTTTAAAAGAATTTCTTAATGTATTTAAAGTTTGCAATTGTTTTTTTAAATTAGGAAGCTTAATTTTTTCCAATTCAAATAACTCCCCAGTTTTTTTAATATCTTCTTCATAATACAATTCACGTTTTAAATTGAGAGCCAGTTGATTCAAATTTTTATATTCTTCTGAAAGATTTTTCTCTAAGTCTTCCAAGGTATCATCAATTACCTTTATTTCCACTAAAAATTTATATTCATCATTTAAATTTTTGCTAAACCTATAATATGTTGCTAAATCATTTAAAATAGAAACTTTCATTTTATAACCTTTTATGGTTTCATTAAAATCTTGTGTTATTTTTAATTTTTCATCTACCTTTGTAAGAAGATTTTGTAATTCCTCAGAAATATCTATATGGATTTTATCACTTAAATAATGACGTATTATATAGTTAATATAAAAATAATTAAAATGATCCCAAGGATCAAAAAAAAATTCTTGTTTATTATTTATAAAAATATAATCTCTAAGTGCAGGTATTTCTAACAAATTTTTTCTAAATTTTTCTAAGTATTCTTTTGCCAAACTAATATTGTTAGTTGATAAATAATACGAAATAATTCTAAAATAATGTACAGGATTTCTTTTATCATCTATAGGTGCTTTTTTAAACCACTCTTTTTCGATTTTTAAACCTAAGGTAGTATCCTTCACAGAAAAATATTCCTCTGATAGTAAATCTATATAGTTTAACTCGTCTGGATTTAGATTATGGGCTAATTCTAACAATTTTCTATAACCATTAAATATTCTATATTGAGTTTTATTAATACCTAAAGCATTTCCAGTACCTCTATAATAAGAGGATTGATTCAATAATCGCTCTCTCTCCTTTTGTTTTATTTCTATATCTTTCATAATTAAAGCCATATCATATAAAATCCCACTATACTCATCCTTGAGTTTTTTTTGTAACAATAAAAATTCATTATGAATAATTAATAACTGATTCCAGTTATTAAATATTTCTTGCCATTTTTGTTGAAAACTTTGATTTATATTTCTTGTTTCATCAAAATTCCCCTTTAATTGTGATTTATAGTAATCTTGTTTTAAATTTTGAATTTCTTTTAAATTTTTTTGGAACTCTGAAAATAATTTTTTAAAAACATTAATTCGCTCTTGAAAATTCGCATCCGTAGTTTCCTTTATAAAATTTTCATCTCCAAGGGTAATATCCCAATACCCCAAAAGATTCATTTGTTCGTTAAAAGCTTTTTGTTCTAAGATTTGTTCTAATTGTTTTATTTCTATTTGCCTCGGTAGAATATCTCTATTGATAGTTTCGGCAGGGATTTCAAGTATTGGGATTGTGTAGCTTAAAGCTTGAACATAACTATCAAGAGCTTTATTTGACTGATTTAAATCTTTATGTAGTTTTGCCTTAAATAAAAAAGTATAATATAAAATAGGAGAAAATATGCGTTTTGATTTTTGAATATCTTCTAAACTTCTTATATAAAGTAAAGTATGTATTTTGTTTATAGGGAAGTCATAATAATCATAGGGAATAGAAATCACTGTTTCTCTTAATAGGCGTTCATCACGAAATTGACTAAAATAAGATTTTAGTTCTTGCTCTACCAAAGGTAGTACTTCTGAAGACGAAAATAATCGATTTTGCCATTGATTTTCTAGTAGTTGAATTCTTTGGAAATTCAATACTTCATGAGGTTTTCTTAAAACCTGAGAAAATAATAATTCATTAAAGATAAAAAAGAAAAATAATAACAAATACAGGTTATTTTCTATTTTTTT
>JBEQAN010000108.1:212-5122 GCA_041640315.1 Leptospiraceae bacterium | reverse complement strand
TATAGAATTCTAAGAAGTTCCATTGCAAAAAAATACATTGGTTTTTACTCTGAAACTGAATTTGATTTATCAAAAATATATGAACTAAAAGAAGAAGCAGCAGAGATTGGAAGAAGTTGTGTTCATCCAGATTATAGAGACGGAACTGTTATTACCTTACTTTGGAGTGGACTTGCTTGGTATATTCAAAATTATCATGTTCGATATCTAATGGGATGTGGATCTTTCCATACAAAAGACCCAGCAATAATAAATGAAGCTTATGCTTACTTTAGAGAAAAAAATTATTTAGTGGATGAATCACTTCGAGTTAAACCATTGGCAAATAAAAGATTTGAAGGATTTGATCCAAATTATCAAATCACAGATCTAAAACAAGCTATGAAAAATATTCCTCCTTTAATATTAGGTTACTTAAGAGCGGGTTCATTAATTGGTGGCGAACCAGCATATGATGAAATTTTTGGTACTACGGACTTTTTTATCTTTTTTGATTCCAAGAAAATTACGGAGCGGTATGGACAGAGATTTCTTAACAAATAAATACGATTATTTAAATTTAACTATAGTTAGTATATTTTTGGTGTTTTGGAGTTTTTTATATTTCGTAGTTCCACTGAGCTTAAAGGATTCTTATTTTATCTTGATTGTCCCTCTATTTGGAATACTTTCTTATCCCTACTGGGTAATAATTCATGATGCAATTCATACAACTTTATTTTCGAATCCTAAATTAAATAATATAGTTGGGCGAATTCTTTGCATTTACTTTGGTGCTCCCTTTCGAATTTTACAAGGGGGTCATCTTATGCATCATGGATATAATCGAACTAAAGAAGAGATCACCGATTACTATGATCCAAAGAAATCGAATAAGTTATTTGCCTATATAAAGTATTATTTCTGGATTCTTGGTGGTTTATATTTATTTGAATTTTTATCGAATATAATTTTATTCATACCAAAAAGTGTTGTGAATAGACTTAAGGAAAATTTTAAAAATCAATCTCCTTTAAAATATAACTATATTTCTTTTATATTATTACATTATCGACAAATTCAAATCGATGCGTTATTAATCCTATTATTCTATGGAACCATTTTTTATTTATATGGAAAGGATTTTGAGTTATTTTTATATTTTTTAATAGTGCGAGCTTTTGCAATTTCTATTATGGACAATGTATTTCATTATGGTACAGAGCCAGATAAAGTTATATCTGGTTACAATTTAAAAGTACCAGGAATTCTTAAGTATCTTATTTTTAATGGGAATCTACATGGGTTTCATCATATAAAACCAAAAATACCTTGGTATAATTTAGAAAAGGAGTTTATAAAATCGAATCAAAAAATAGATGGTGTTTTGTGGGTGCAGTTACTAAAACAATTTTATGGTCCTATCCCTTATAGGTAAAAAATTATCACTCTCTGTGATAAAACATTTTCTTTTTTAAATTATTTATCTTGATTTCATATAACAAATGAAATAATTTGTTATATGAAATCATTATTTTCTTTAAAATCCCTTACTATTATATCAGTATCGATAATCATAATTCTTTTTTTCTTGATATTTCTTCTTCGTGATTATTATATTGATTATTTATGGTTTGAATCTCAAAATCAAACACAGGTATTCTGGAAAAATTTAGATATTTCTTATAGATTTCATTTTGTTGGTTTTATTGTATCATTATTGTTTTATTTATTTTTTTATTTTATTAGTAGTATTCATTTAGAAAAAATTTATCCTACTAATGCCATTACCATGTATTATAAAATTATCTTATTAAGTATAGCAATTTTTTTATCGTTTTTTCTCCATGGAAACCAATTTTCAGATTTCGGATTTGATTTTTTAAAATGGTATCATAGTCAAAATACTGGAATAACTGATCCTATTTCCAATACTGATATCAGTTTTTATTTATTAAGACTTCCTTTTTATGATAATATCATAGATTGGTTTTATTTATTAATTTTTTTTAATTTAATTTTTATCATAGGGATGTTTTATCTACCTGTAAAGATAGCAAACATTCGTGGAATTTATAAAAAAAAAGATATATTGATCCGATTCGGATTATTGGCTTCTATTTTAATTGCTATTTTATTGTTTCTATTTTCCTTAGAATTTTATTTAAAAATATATCATTTAATGATTCAAGGTTCATCCGATGTAGTCTCAGGTGCATCTTATATTGATGTTCATGTAAAAATCCCTTTTTATAAAACTTTATTTATTATAACAATTTTGATAGGTATTTCTTTGATAGTTGGATATATATTGAAAAACTGGAAAATTCCAGCGATTTTGCTTGGAGTTTTCGTAATCCTTTATGTAGTTGGAGTTATTGTTTACCCTAAAGTCATTTTAAATTTTAAAGTAAAACCTAATGAATATGCAATAGAAAAACAGTTTATTGAATACGATATACAGTATACAAGATTGGCATATAAATTAGATCAGGTAAAAAAAAGTATTATTGACTTTAATAAAAGTTTGGACAATCAAACGGTCAAAAAGTACCCAGAAGTTATTGAAAATATACGTTTATGGGATTATAGACCTGCAAAAGAAACATTTAAACAATTACAAGAAATTCGCCTTTATTATGAATTTCATGATATTGATCTGGATCGATACAAAGTAAATGGTATACCGCGTCAGGTGTTAATCTCCGCGAGAGAACTAAATGTAACTGAATTGCCTGAACTTGCTAAACAATGGATACCTTTGCATTTGCAATATACGCATGGTTATGGGGTAGTAGTAGCACCAACAAATATAGTAAATCGCGAAGGTTTACCCGAATTATGGATTAAAGATTTCCCTCCACAGAATGAAGTTAAAGATCTTCCAATAATAAAGCGACCAGAAATATATTATGGAGAATTAACAAATCATTATGTCATAGTAAATACAAAAATTCAGGAAATAGACTATCCAGAAGGGAATAGTTTCGCTTCTACAAATTACAAAGGTGATGGGGGGATTCTTATAGGCTCTGGACTTCGAAAACTCCTCATAGCTTTAAAATATGATACTTGGAAAATTTTAATTTCTGAATATATTACCCCCGAATCTCGGATCATGATTAATCGAAATATTAAAGAGGCGGTTAAGAAGTTAGCGCCTTTCTTGATATATGATTCAGATCCTTATATTGTAATTGGAAGTGATGGAAAACTTTATTGGATAATGGATGCTTTTACTGTATCATCTAATTTTCCCTATAGTAGAAAAATTGACCCATACAATGTTTTGTATTATATAGATAAGGACAATGATTTTATTAGAATTCATAGTTTAAATTATATAAGAAACTCTGTAAAAGTTCTTATAGATGCATATAATGGAAAAATTAATTTTTATCAGTTTGATGAAGATCCTATAATAGAAGCCTATAAGAAAATTTATCCTGGTTTGATTCGTTCCAAGGAAGAATTTCCCAATTTTTTATTAGATCATATTCGATACCCAGAACCCCTTTTTTTTATACAAAGTGTAATTTATACTGATTATCATATGGACAACACAGAAACTTTTTATACAAGAGAAGATCGTTGGCAAATAGGTTCAGAAATAGTATATAATAAAGAGCAAATCATTGAACCTTATTACGCTATTTTAAATCTTTTTGATAATAAAGATCATCTTGAAACCGTTTTAATGATTCCTTATATTCCGAAAAATAAACAAAATTTGATTGCTTGGATGGCAGCACGATGTGATTATCATTCAAACTATGGAGAAATCATTGTTTATGAAATTCCTCGAACGAAACAAATTTATGGACCCATGCAAATAGAATCAAGGATTGATCAAGATGCAGAGATTTCTAAAGATCTAACCTTATGGAATCAACAAGGAAGTAATGTTATAAGAGGAAATTTATTAATTGTACCTATGAAAGATTCTATTTTATATGTGGAACCTATCTATTTACAGGCATCGCAGTCTCCCTTCCCAGAATTAAAGCGTGTAATCGTAGCGACAGGCACAGATTTAGCAATGGGAGCGAATTTAGAAGATGCCCTCGAAAAATTATTTTCTCAATCCTCTCCTTTATTTGTGAAAACAAAAGAAGAAGAATCAGTCTCTAACATAAGTAGAGAATATAAACTTTTGATAAAAGCTAAAGAAGAACTACAAAAAGGAAATTGGAAAAAATTTGGTGAATATATGCAAGAATTAGAAGATGTATTAAAAAATAGATAATTTAGTGAATTGAAACGACATAAAATTTTTAAACTTTAAATTATAAAGAGTTTTAATTTCTTTTTGTATGAACATGAATTTTTATGATTTCAATATTTACGGGATATATCTCTATCGTAATTTTGGGATTTTTTTTCTGTAATAGTAAAAAATCTTTAAGTAACCTATATTCTATGATGGAGACTTTTTTTTGGTGTTTTAAGAGCTCAAGTATTACCTTATCTTCCATAATTTTTTTAGTATAAAAATCGAATTTTTTTAGTTGAAAATTCAATAACTTAGATTTTTTTTTCTAACAAATAATAAAAATATAATTAATAACGTTTTTATCAATTAAATGTTATAATTCAATCATGAGGAAAGGACAATTTATGAAATTTCAAAAAAAAATGTATATTGTTTTTATATTAATTACTGGTTTTTATTTTGTATTTTGCGGATTTCAATCTGCAGAGAGTAGAAGTGTACCAGCAAATTTTGATCGAGAAAAATTTGACGAAGTTATCAATTATGCTATTAAAAATTATTATGATCCAAAAATTATTGATGTAAAAAAAGCTTATATCAATGCCTCTGAGTTTGCTTTAAAATCATTACCTTATAGTTTATTGATTTATCCAGAAGAGTTTTATAAAAACATAAGACAATATGTAAAAGAAGAGAGGATTATTACAGGAAAAGTAAT
>JBEQAN010000108.1:0-202 GCA_041640315.1 Leptospiraceae bacterium | reverse complement strand
GTGCTCTTCCGATCTGATGGTTTTATCATTTTAGAGCCAGATTATCAACAGGTTGAAAAAAATGTAAAAGCGAAAAAACAAGAGCAAAAATTCAATAATCTTTCTTTTAGAGAGCGTTTAGAATTATCACGACAAATTCAAGAAGAAATCAAAAAAGAACAACTCATTTTAGATGAATTTTGGGATAAAACTACATTTTCTA
>JBEQAN010000107.1:0-5122 GCA_041640315.1 Leptospiraceae bacterium | reverse complement strand
TGCAGTAGAGGGTAAAGCAATAATGGGTTTTCCATCAGGACAACGAGCTGCACCCCGTATAAAATCTACTTGTCCGCCAATTCCACTATAGATGTTCTCTCCAATGGAGTCTGCACATACTTGTCCTGTTAGATCGATTTCAATGGCAGAATTTATAGCTGTCATTTTATTATTTTGTGCTATTAAGAAAGGATCATTCGTATAATGACTTGGATGAAATTCAAATAATGGATTATTGTCGATATAATCATATAAATTCCTTGATCCAATACAAAAACCAGAAATAATTTTTCCTCTATGGATCCCTTTTTTTTGGTTTGTGATAACGCCGCCTTCAAGTAATGGAAGAATTCCATCAGAAAACATTTCAGTATGAATACCTAAATCAACATGGTTTTCTAAAGCATTTAAAACCGCATTGGGAATACCTCCAATTCCAAGTTGTAAGGTCGCTCCATTTTCAACTAGTTTTGCTACATTTTCAGCAATTTGAATTTCAACCTCATTGGGTTCTGTTGGCTTTAATTCAAATAGATCATCATCTGCTTCAACAAAATAATCTACTTGAGAAACATGAATAAAGGAATCCCCCAGGCTTCTTGGCATTTTTTTATTTACTTGGGCAATAACCATCTTAGCTATTTCTGCACATGGCTTTGTAATTGAAGTTTCAACACCATAACTCATATATCCATAACGATCTGGAGGTGAAACATGTATGATTGCAATATCAATATTCCATTTCCCTGAACGTACAAGTTTGGTAATTTCAGACAAAAAGATGGGGATATAGTCGGATTTACATTGATTCACTTTTTTTCGAATGGAAGGTCCAACAAACCAGGCATTATGACGAATACCTTCATATGCCTCAAAAGGATCTTCACCAAAGGTTAAAAGATGATTCAATTCTACATTCTCTAATTGTGGTGCGATTTTTGAAATCGCTTTGATCATTGTCCATGGCATAGATGCATTTCCAGATAAAAAGATTCTCATATTACTTTTAATGTGAGATACAGCTTCATCAGCTGAAACCAACCTTGATTTATAATAGTCTTTCCAGTTTATCATAGTTATGGCAAACTTATTTTGATTCAAAATTTAGTAAACTATAATCTTTGATATATCTTTTTATTATTGTTATAAGAAAAATAGTATAATAAAAATAAAAAAAATTTAAATTTTAGTAAAATATAATTATTGCCAAAATAAGCATTTTTTTTAAATTTATTTATATCAAAAATATAATATTAAATTAAGGAGAGAGAATATGGCGCAAAAAAAGATTTTGATGTTAGCTGGTGATTATGTAGAAGACTATGAGATCATGGTTCCATTTCAAACTTTATTGGCAGTAGGACACCAAGTAGATGTAGTATGTCCTGGGAAAAAAGCGGGTCAATATGTAAGAACAGCGATCCATGATTTTGAAGGAGATCAAACCTACTCAGAAAAACCTGGACATAACTTTACCTTAAATAAAGATTTTGATGCTGTTAAAGTTGAAGAATATGATGCTTTATATATTCCTGGGGGACGTGCACCCGAGTATATAAGAAGAAATGAAAAGGTTTTAGATATGGTGAAGCATTTTGCTAACTCTAATAAACCTATTGCAGCAATATGTCATGGAATTCAATTATTAACCGCTGCCAATGTAGTCAAAGGAAGAACATTAACCTGTTATCCCGCTGTAGGTCCGGAAGTGATTTTGGGGGGTGGTAATTATAAAGAAGTTCCACCAGATCAAGCTGTAGTGGATGGAAACTGGGTTACATCTCCGGCCTGGCCCGGACATCCACAAATCCTTCGAGAATTTTTAAAAATTATTGGCCACAATTTATAATTATATTTATACAACCCTCTAATAAAAGAGGGTTGTATCATTAAAACAATAAAAATTATATTTTTTGTATTTATTAGATTAGATTTTAATAACATTTTTTAAGTTATTTTTAATAAATAATTTATTAAATAAATTTATTTTTATAAATATCAAATTGTACAATAAGAAGTATGTATGCTGATAAAATAACTTTTTTTGAATAAATTTAAAATGTTTGATTCTAATCTTTTTTAAAAAGTCTTTAGAGTTTTCATTTTAAATTATTTTCATACTTTTAACTTTCTTCTTAGCTTCTTAAAAAGAGTCTTGCTACACCCGAATCATAATATACACTAAATTTTTTTTAATGGTTCGGGCTTTCTATATTATGTAATATGTCGCATAGATTATTATAACCGATAAAGTGAATCTTTTTTTTATTAATGTTTTTTCTAAAATCTTCTTGACAAATTGTAAATGGTTCTGATAAATCACCGAAGAGATCTAGATAATAGTATTTATATTTATTCCTAAAATTCCTTAAATTAAAATATTTTTTAAAATAAAGGATTTTTTTAATTAGACGCATTCATATACACAAAGAAGTTTTATAAAAGTTTAATTTCTATAAGCTCTGTTATAATGATACCTAAATAGGGAATTTTAGCTTGCATTTTTAAGATACTTCTATCCAAATCATCACTTACCCATAATGTCAAGTCACCAGCTAAGCGAAATAATCCACTTGTTTCGTAGTAAGGTTTAATCTTCCAAGCTCTTTTTTTGATATTTTGATGATTCAGATGGACATCTATTTCTTCTAAAGCTTGGATATGAATTTTTAGTTCTGTAAGTTTTGTATCATCAAAAAGTGGGATAAAAAATTGTGCGTTTACAAAAGGTTCTTTTTCTGCTTCTTTATTAAAAAATATAGCTGACAAAATGTCTTGAGGGGGGAGATTGAATTCGATTTCTCCATGTTTGATTTTCCATTTATTCTCGCGGTTTTTAATATTTCCAGAAAATTCTTTTTGATTCCATAAGATTTTTTTCTGTTCATGATGAAAGAAACTCTTTTGATATCTAAAATATCTTCCTTCGCGAATTTGCTTCTCGCTATAATATGGTATTTTTTTATCGACACTCCAATAGGAAATAAATCGATCGTTTACTGGATAAAAATTTTGTAAAAATGGTGTATTATAAGCATGGGTTTGTAGGATATAACAACGTTCTCCATGATAATCAATAATTCCATATTTCCCTAAATGAGCATATCCCACCGTAATCCCTTTCCATACAATTTTATATTTATACTCTTTATATTCATTCGCAAAAACTGGCTTTATGTTTAAAAGGATAATAATAAACGTACCGATGACTTGAATTTTCATCATAACTTTTGACTGAATTTTATTTATTTAGTTCAATAAAAAAAATCAACTTTCTTTATGATATTATTATTGTATAGACCTCCCAAATTTTATCTACAAAAAAATTGATATGTTTTAAAATAATCTCATTATTTATTTTGGCAATTTTTCATATAAATGGAATTTAATTTAGAGAGCCATCTTAGAGTTATGTTTATATCATCACTTTGTTGGATAGAAATTTATAGGTTCCCAACTACATTATTTTTATATATAGAAGCATATAAACAACGTTGTAGTTTTAAAAAATTTCAAGATTTAACCTACATTGAATTGACATATAATTGTAAAATTTAAATTCTACAGAATGAAATTAATTTATTGGATTTTAATTTTATTTTTTTTAGATGTTCATTTTGAATCTCTAAGTTCTGAGTGTTTATATCAACCCAGTACGAACGAAGGGTATTTACAAATTTGGAATTTAAATCATCATTCAAAGAAAATTGATCTATTTATTACTTTTATGATAAGCAACTTAGGTAAAGGGGATTTTAATAATGGGGTTACGATTTATTTCCATGATAAAGAAAAACATCAAACTTATTTAAAGATGTTAGAATTTACAAATCAACATTTACAAGCAATAGAAAACCAATTATCTATAAGTTTAGAACTTAATAATCGGTTAATTTATAAAGAAAATAAACTTTTTATAGAAATTTATTCGGGGGAGGTGGAACCCTATTTTGTAATGAATTTCGCGTTAAAAATGGATTGGAATCAATCCATAAAATCAAGTTATGAACATAATGAAAAAAAAATTTCTTATGAAATTTTATACTTTACTCCTAAGATAATAGAATTTCAATTTGAATCTCGTTCTTATTCATCTTTTGGTGTATTTGGTTTGGAATGCCTACGATCAGAAGAAAATATTTTAGATATTACGAAAGAGATTTATTTTTTTCGAAATTATGATCCGAAATATAAAATTGCTATGATCTTATTTCATTCATCGCATAAATCTTTTAAAGGAAATTTGCATCTATTAGATCAAGCTTATTCTATCGAAGGCAATTTTCAACATAATCTGGATTATGCTGATTTTAAAAATGAAACATGTGAAATCAAAACTGGAAGTTTACAAGAGGTAGGTGGATTTTATGTATTTACTAATGTATCAAAATTATTACAATGGTTTTTAAAATTGATGGGAATCGATCCCTACTTAAAACACTATTTATCGAACTTAAATTTAAATTGCTATAAGAAACAAACAAAAATTCCTTTAATTCAATTAACCCAAATTCACCTTTAATATATATATTTTCTTTTATATGGCACACAAATATTGATTCTAAGGATTTCATTTTCTTTAAAGATTATGATTCTTCCGATTTGCATATCTAAATCTAAGCATTTTTTACAGAGGAATGGATCGGGTGTTAAAAAACAATAGCGTTTATCATATATTTCATATACAAATGTTTGTATATTTTGATTGGGATTTGAAGATAGAAGAAGATTTGGGTTTAAAAAAATTATTTTCAAAATGAATCCTATAAAGATTTTGTGTATATTTAAATGAAACTTGAATTTCCTCATAAAGATATTATCGATCCCGATCAATTTTCAAAAAAAGATTTAGATTATATTATTCAAATTACAGATTATATAGATATACTGCAAAAACAAAAAAAAATTGGAAGTGTTTTAAAAGATTATTTATTAGCCTCCTTATTTTTTGAATCGTCAACGCGAACACGTCTAAGTTTTGAAACTGCGATGCTGAGACTTGGTGGGAAAGTTATTAGTACTGTTGGATTTCAGTTTTCGAGTATTAGTAAAGGAGAAACCTTATATGACACCATGAAGATGATAGAAGCATATGCGGATATTGCAGTAATTCGTCATCCAG
>JBEQAN010000106.1:0-5127 GCA_041640315.1 Leptospiraceae bacterium | reverse complement strand
AAAATTAAAGAACGTTTTAATAGTAATTTTAAAGATTATTTTAATAATCCAGAAGACTTAGAACAGTATCTTAATCTATATGGCAGAACACCAGAACAACAGTTCGCATATATCGAGAACTATATGGAATCAAAGTTAAATGATTTGGATAAAGAACTTGGAGTAGCAGTTCTTCATCCCTATTTTGAGTTTTTTTCATTAAAAGATATTGGAGTAAATGTGGGAGATAAAATAATTTTTCCTGCAAGACATATTTCGATTCAGAAGGATGGATTTTATCGATATTTATGGAAAAACCCTGTAGATAAAAATTTAAGGGTAAAAGTAGCTTTCCTTAAATCATTTGAATATCATAATAACAAAAATAATCTTCATCTTAGCTGGGTAATTGGAGTCGGAGCATACGAAGATGAGTCTTATTATTACGTCAATCAAATAAGATTCCATTTATACGGTATCTCATTAATATTTTTTATATTAATTATTTTATTTTATAGTTTGTTTATAAGAATTAGTATTATTAAACCTATCCAAGAAATCATTACGAACATGAAAAAAGTTAATGAAGGAGATTATAAGGTTAGATTAAATGTTTATGGAAAGGATGAAATAGCATATATTGCTTCGACTTTTAATTTTGTTTTAAGATCCATTAGAAAACATAGGAAACAATTAGAGAATTATGCTAATAATTTAAAACATATGGTAGAAGAAAAGACAATTGAATTGAAGGAAGCGTTAAACGAAATACAAGAAATTAAACAAATTCAGGATGGTGATTATTACTTAACATATTTATTACTAAAGCATTTAGGACAAAATTTAGTAAAAAGTGATAGGGTAAAAGTTGAGTTTTTCTTAAAGCAAAAAAAAGAATTTGAATTTAAAGGAAGAACGGGTGAAATCGGTGGTGATATTTGTATAGCGAGATCAATAGCTTTAAAAGAACATCCTTTTGTATTCTTTTTAAATGCTGATGCCATGGGAAAATCAATGCAAGGTGCTGCAGGAGTTTTAATCTTGGGATCTGTTATGGAATCTATTTTGGAAAGAACAATTCAAGCTTTTATATTTAAAAATTATTCTCCAGAACGATGGCTTAAAAACTCTTTTATGGAATTAAAACATATTTTTGACTCTTTTCGTGGTTCAATGGGAGCGACCTTAACTATGGGACTTGTTGATGAAAAAACGGGAGCGGTTTATTATATCAATGCAGAACATCCACCTATTATTTTATACAGAAATAACAAAGCTGTATATATTAATGAAGATTTTCATTTTCGAAGAATAGGAACATCAGAATCATTTATACATGAACATGAAAAAGATTTGTATATAAAAGTATTTGGTCTAAAGGATGAAGATTCAATATTGATCGGTTCAGATGGAAAAGATGATATTAAACTTCGTCATGGCGATATTAATACAGATAGTAATCTAATTTTAAAAGTTATTGAGGAATCGAATTGTGAATTAACTCATATTTACAATAAATTATTAGAGCTTGGAGAAATTGTAGATGATATATCAATGTTAAAAATTAAATATAGTAAGCTTAAACAACAAGAATATGATTCAAACGGTATACGAAATGAATTTCGACAATTGAAAAATATTTTCCTTAAAAATCCAATGGATGCAATTGACGAACTTATAGAATTTAATAAACGGTATCCAGAGTATTTACCATGTTTGAAATTACTATTAAAATATTACATATCTACAAAGAATTATAAAAAGATCGAGTATTATGCAACTCAATATTTTGAGCTTTTACCCTCAGATAATACTGTATTATATTTATTATTTTTTAGTCTATATAAACAAAAGAAATTTAAAGAAGCAATTGAATATGGAGAAAGATTATATTTAAGAAACCCAACTAATATTAATTTACTTTTGCAATTGGCTAAATGTCATTATATTGATCAAAATTTTTCTAGAACGGAATATCTTATAGAAAAAGTGTTAAAATTAGATCCAGAGAATGAAAAGATTCATTCTTTTTTAAAAAAATATAATTTATAATAAAAGACTAATTTATACCATAAATTCTTTGTTCTTTAAATCGAAAAAAACCGCTTTCTTCCTCTTGTTTTATGATTTCAGCCATCTCTGGATTAAAAAATTTTAATCTTAATTTATGTAATTCTTCTTCAGAGGCTCCTTTTTGGATTAATTGTTCTCTTTCTGTAAGATATTGCTTACCTATTTCCCATCTAATATCTCTTTCTTTCTCTAAATCTTCTAGTCTTTTTACAGCTTCTGGTTCCATACCAAGATAAATTCTTATTTGTTTTAATGTTTTATATCGAGAATCAGAATCCATATTTTGTAATTCTTTTTGTACAGAGGATAATTGTAAAAAAGTTTGAGATAAATCAAAATTTCGCTTTTTTATAAAGTCTTGGGTTTCATCCCCATATATTTGATACAAAGAAGCTTTAAATTGTTTTGCTTTTTCTTGTATATCTCCAGATAAAACATCTATTTGTTTTAATGATTGTTGTAGTTGTTGAGACTTTAGTTCTGATGCCCAGATTTCATTAGCAATTTCTCTTCCAAAAATTTCGTATCTTTTATCCCATAAAATTTTTTGCCTTTCTTCTGGACTTAAACTCATTAAAGAATCTCTTTCTTTATCGAGCCATGTTTGATATTCTTGATATTCTTCAAACCGCTTGAATATCTCATCAGCTAAATTAGGAAAACTTAGTTTTAATAAAACATATAGTTCTGTAACCCAAGAATTGGGATATTTTTCTTTTAACATACGAATCAAGTCTTCAATCAAACGTATTTGTACCCATTTATTTGATATATTGTTTCCATAATGTTTTCTTAAAAGAGCAATGATTTGTTCAAGGGTTAATTGTTCATCTGATAGACTTGGAATACCTTCAGGATTATCTTCTATATGAAGATCTTTTATAATATTTTCATTGATTTGAGGAATTTTAGGGGGATTTTTTTTAACTTCATTGATTTGGTTTTTTATTGGATCATTGTTTAATAATATGTATAAAATTCCAAACAATACCATTGTGAGTATTAATACATATATGTGTAATTTTTTCACCATTTATCACCTCGCGAAGATAACGAAAAATCTAAAATAATGTATTAAAGTTTAATAAAATTACTTTAAAATTAAATCCATCCCCGATGAATTCGGGGATAAAGATTTAGTCATAATAAGCAATATAATTTAAGATAGCTGCATAGAATTCCATTTCATCAAATGTATCGGGGGGAACACCAATGACGTCTAAGTGATCCTGATTGACGATAGCTGCCTTAGAAGTCATTTGTATAGAATTTGGATAGTTAATATTAGAAACATATCCAGTCTCTGAATAGATACTAATCGTATCCATGAGTCCACAACAGTTAACATTATATTTAAGTCTATAACCCATTTGTTGGGAGTTGATTCCTACAAGTCCATCATCATCTAAATCTCCCTTACTTCCATTTCCTTTACCAGCTGCGCCGTCATTATCACAATCGTCTACACAATATCCATCACCATCAATGTCATAAAAACCTCTCTGGAGAAGGTATAAAGCTGGATTAACGCTTAATCCATTCTGAGCTGTGATGACAGAAGCATAATGATAAGCAAAACTTGAACTAATAGGGTTATTTTGATTAAAAACTTTCATTCCAGTAATTCTACCATCATTAGAGCTATAATCATTGTATACAAGTTGTTTTGCTGCTTCATATCCATCATTGCCAGCTTGATAAACAACATTTCCATAAATAGTAGCCAAAGCATTGATTACAGATGTAACACCAGGTCCGAGATCAAGAATATATTTTGCAATTGGAGAACCACGATGTGGTGAAGATACACTGATCAAAACTCGTACAACTGTATATCCTTTTCGTGCTCGAAGTTCTTTTGCAGCTTTTCTTGCATCAATACCACCTTGAGAATGTCCCACAATATTTATATAAGAGGAACCAGTGGCGGACATATAACTTTCAATTTGATTTGCTAATTGCCATCCACGATATTCAGAATTATGGAAAGGTTGTACTGCGGTAGCTTTTGCTTTTTGGTTGGGATCTATATAAGAGTTGCAATAAACTTCCAAAAATTCATCACAAGGATCACCAACGAATGTTCCGTAATCATCTCCCCAATAATCATAGCCAAGAATGTTATCAAATCCCGCTAAACCATGAGCAAAAACAACGGGATAAGTAGTTTTTGCTGCTCTCCCCCAGAGAGTACTAGAAATTAAAATCATTAATATCAGAGTCCATTTTACTCGCATGAAGCACCTCCTTATTAGCATTTCATTAGAAATTAGTTAAATATGCAATTAATTTTTGATTTTAAAATCAAATTATTGTTTTAGTTGTTCAAAATGGGACAAAATAGCAATTAAATTGTGCTATTGTGGACAAAAAACATAACGAAAGAAGTTTTTTAAAAGTTCTAATTTTCAAGATTTCTTTTTTAATGAGAAGTTATTTATTTTAGAAAAGTTCTTATTTCTTGAACTAAAGTAGAATACTGGATGCCAGTAGGATAGGTTGCTAAGATATGATTATCTGGATCTAAAAAATAAATAAAAGGAGTATGATTGAAACCATAAACTTCGTGATTTTTATGATTTTCACTTTTATGGATTGAATTACTTTTTTGGATCATAAATTTAACATTAAATATTTTATAGATTTTATTTAATTCTTCTTTATTACCTGTAATTCCTATGATGGGGCTCTTAAAATTTGATAAATATAATTTGATTTGTTGGGGTGTGTCTCTTTCTGGATCAATGGTTATAAATATCAAAATGATTTTAGAGTTTGTAAGTAATAACTTTGCCTTATCCATAGTATGCAACGCAGTAGGACATATATCTGGACAATGTGTATAACCAAAGAAAACTAATTTGTATTGATAAGGTAAATCTTTCCAATAGATTTTTTGATTGTTATGATCTAATAGTTCTATTTCATAAAGGTATGAATTGATTTTTGATGTTTTATTACAATAAAAAATCAAAAGTAAAAAAAGAAAAATATAAAATGTGTTTTTCATGTCTAAAACTTATGGATTAGAAAATATAAAAATCAATTAAAAAAAGTTCTTATAGTTAAAATTTT
>JBEQAN010000105.1:0-5160 GCA_041640315.1 Leptospiraceae bacterium | reverse complement strand
TTGCTGTCATTTTGATTATCTTATTTGATTTTTTGGCAAAACAATTATATCTTGAAACATTGTCATGGATCATTAGAAATATTAGTGCTTATTTAGTTTTTGGAATTATAGTTTTATTACAACCAGAATTGAGAAGATTGCTTGGTGAAATTGGCAATATGCCTATCTTTAACTGGATCAATCCAAAGATTGTAACTTCTATAGATATTATAGTAGAAGCGGTGACAGAATTGTCAGAAAATAAAATAGGTTCTATCATCTGTATTGTACAAGATATAAAACCAGATTTTGTTATTGAAAAATCTGTGAAATTAGATGCAATCATTACAAAAGAATTATTACTTTCAATTTTTTATAAAGAAAATCCTTTACATGATGGGGCAGTGATTATTGAAAAAAATCGTATTAGTGCTGCTGCTTGTTTTTTACCAGTATCTAATTCTCCGTTATTAAAAACAACACATGGTGCAAGACATAGGGCAGCGATGGGAATGGCAGAAGAAACAGATGCAATTGTTATTGTAACATCAGAAGAGACTGGGAAAATAAGTATTATGTATAATGGACAGATGTTTTCTCCAATAGCAATAGACGAACTAAAAAATAAAATTTTAAGTTTTATAAAGAAAGTAAAATGATATTTCATAATATTATAAATTTTTTTAAATATAAATGGCAGGCAAAACTTGGA
The DNA here is from genome assembly GCA_041640315.1 of Leptospiraceae bacterium. Taxonomy (GTDB): domain Bacteria; phylum Spirochaetota; class Leptospiria; order Leptospirales; family Leptonemataceae; genus SKYB61. The sequence continues at coordinate 4,469 of JBEQAN010000105.1, read as the reverse complement.
AGTCTTATCATTGCAATTCTTTTATATTTTTACGTACAGTACACAAAAACAATCACGAAATCATTTTATATAAAAGTAGATTCACCAACCCTACCCAATAATCTAATCTTTAGTGAAGAGTTACCCACCTTCGTTAAAGTTCATTTTTATGGCCCACAAGAAATCATCAATCTTAATCAAGATAATTTTAGGGTTCTAATGGTGAATACAGGTCCTTCCCCAGGCAAAAATAAGTTTAAGTTAGAATTAATTCCTCCACCACCTTATCCTATACAGTTTCAATTGGAGCCATCAGAATTAGAAATATTGATTGACAATAAAAGAAGAAAAGCTCTGCCCCTTATACCAAAATATGAATTAAAATCATCAAAAATGGTATCATATATTAATATAAATCCTTCTTCGCTAATCATAGAAGGTCCAGAGAAAATTTTGAATCGTTTAGATAGACTAACACTAAGTACTATTAATTTGAATGAAAAATCTAATTTATATTATGGGAAAGTATTAATTCAAGATATCCCAAAATTTACAAAATTAGTTGAAAATCAACCCTTTGAAATTCAATTGGAAGTTAAGTACTTTTCAGAAGAAGAATTTCAACAAAAGATAACAAATTTACCAGTTGGATACAATATTTTTGAAGAAACATTACCCATTAACTGTAGCAATTCCATAGGAAGACTTGAATTTGTAAATGAAGTAAAAGTTCAAATTACATATATTTCTAGATTTTATTTGACGAAAAGAATTTTAAAAGCAGAAGTCTATTGTCCAGTGGAATTGAATTCCATTACTCAACAAATTGAACCAAGTGCATTTATTTCTGGTTTACCAGTGATTATAAAGAATGAATCAGACATAAAAGATTTTGAGATATTAAAAGTTAAACCATTATTTGTCGATATTGAATTTAGACTAAAAAAGCAACCAATCATCAATCAATTAGAAAAAGGATTACAGGAACATTTAATACGATGATAGTAGGAGTAGGAACAGATATCGTTGAACATAAAAAGATACAAAAGATTTACAATACATACGGAAAAAAATTTTACGAAAGATACTTTTCTGAAGATGAAATAGAATATTCCTTAAGTAAGGTAGATCCAATACCATACTTTGCAGCTCGATTTGCGGTTAAAGAAGCTTTGATAAAAGCATTAAATTTAAAACAACGTATAGGATTATTCTATAAAAATATAGAAGTGAAGGGGAAGAGTTTTGGGAAAAAACAAGTACATGTCTCTGGAAAAATAGCAGAATTTATTCAAGAAAAACAAGTAAGTAAAATCCATTTTTCCATTTCTCATTCTGAGAATTTTAGTATTGCTCTTGTTATATTAGAATCTTAATATATAAATTGAATTCTTTTTTTTAATTTATACTCTAAAAGACTTTTTCTAATATCTGCCATTGTGCAAAGTAATTCTGCATCTTTTTGATTTTTAGTTTTTACAGTAATTTCACAAAAATCTTTTAGATTAATTTCTACAGTTGGTAGAATATTCATGCGTGTTAAACCTATAGCAATTCTTAAGATACCTGCATAAAATTCCACTAAGTTTTGTTCAAATAATGATAAATTTGCAAATTCCAAATGACTTAGATCTGGAAATGCTTTTCTATGGTATCGAGCAATGCATGCAATAAGTTCAATTTCTTTTTTTGTGAAACCTAATAAATACTCTGTGTTGGAAATAATATAATAACTATGTTTATGATGGCTTGAATGTGCTATGGATAAACCTATGTTATGTAGAAGAGATGCGTATTCGAGTAATTCAGAATGAGATAAGAGTTCTGGATAATACTTCCCTAATTGTTTTAATATACTAATGGAAACTGTAGATGTATTATAATGAATTTCTTGATTAAGACTTTTTAATAATTTTATACATGAGTTTTTTCTTATCTCTTGAAGTGCTTGCTTTTTATTTTTTCTATTTAATAATTCAAAAATAACACCTTCACGAAGAGCATAGGGGGAATAGATCATGGTTTGTATATTAAAAACTTCAAAAATATTTTTTAGGATTAAGGCACCCGCAGGAATAATATCTGCTCGCTTTTCGTCTAAGTTTAGTTTTTTTTGTCTTTTTTCTGGTGTATCATATTTTAAAATTTTCTCAATTACTTCATTTAACTGAAATCTATTAAATTCATTTTTGTTATTCTCTATTAATTCATTGATAGTTCGGATCGTACCAGAAGACCCTACTGCAACCTCATATTTTATATTTAACTTTTCATATTCTTCATAAGCATCAATAATAAAGTTTTTAATATAGTTATTTGCTTCTATGATTTTTTGTTGATTTAAAATTCCACCAGGAAAAAACCGCTCCGTTAAGCGTACAGCTCCTAATTTTAAGGATCGATTAAAAATTGGATTTGCTTTGTATCCTAAAACAATTTCCGTTGATCCCCCACCAATATCAACCACCAATGCATATTTATCATAAACTGGAACAATTTGTAAAATACCGAGATAAATTAATCTACCTTCTTCTTGACCAGGGATTACTTTTACTTTAATTTTTGTTTCTTTATATATATTTTTTAAAAATTCATTTTGATTTTTTGCTTCTCTTACAGCAGATGTTGCAACTGCTTGGATAATTGCATTATATTTATCTGCAATACCTTTGAATGTTTTTAAAGCTTGTATGGCTCTTTTTTCTGCCTCTTTCGTGATATAATCATAATCACCACCACCTTCGCCTAAACGAACAATGATTTTTTCTCTATCTAATATTTCTACATGTTCATTTTCTTTCTTCGCAATTATCATATGAAAAGAATTAGTTCCCATATCAATAGCAGCAATAGGTCTTTTAAACATAATTCCCATATAAATTTTTTAAAATGATATTACAATTTTTATTTAAATATTCTTGTAATAGTATATAAAATTTTTTTAATGTTTATATGATTGAGTTTTATGGATATTCAAAGTGTAATACATCAAGACAGGTTGAACATTATATAAAACAAAAAGGGATTGAGTATAAATTTATTGATATTACAGTTAAACCTCCTTCAAAAACATTGTTAACTATGCTTTTAAAAGCTTTACAATTAAAGCCAAAAGATATTGTTAATCCATCAAGCTCCACTTATAAAGAATTAAATCTTAAAGAGCGATTAAAAACAATGAATGACAAAGAAGTTCTTGATTTATTATTAGAGCATCCAAAGCTCATTAAAAGACCTGTAGTGGTTGATAAAGCAAAGAATCTTTTTTCTATTGGAAGGGAAGCGATGAATGTATTTTAATAGTTTTGAATTAATTCATGAAAAAACTCAAAGATGGGTTTTAGTTCTAAATTCCAATAAAAAAAATCATGTTTACAGGTATCGCATATATGATATTTTATTTTTGAATTAAGATTCAGATTTTTTAAAAATTCATAAAAATGGCTGGTATGTTGTACTGTGACGACATTATCTAATTTTCCATGACCTAAATAGATATGGGTAAGCCAGCCATTTTGTTTGATATTATAAATAGGATTATCGAATGTTTGCCAACGTTCTTTAAAATCTTTATACTCTCCATAGGTTAGCTTCATTAAATTATCATTGGGAGTAATAGTCTGATCATAATCACCAGATAAAGCAGCAATTGCAAAAAATAGTCGAGGATTTCTGGAAGCAATCAATACAACACCTCTTGCCCCGGTAGAAAGACCAAGCCCGAAATTGTATTTATCCTGCTGAAGGAGTTTATATTTTTTGAAATAAGAAAGAAAATCTTCTTCTATGAATTTCATTCCAGGTTTTTTATGCCATCGAATTTTACTTTCTTTAAAATACATTGATTCATATACGGTTGTATGCATTTCTGGAGCAATGGCTATAATTGAAGATTGAGTGATATATTTTAAAAGCTCTGTTTCGTTAAACCAACGTTTACGAGAAAATTTCCAACCGGGCAATACAATTAATAGTTTATAACATGAAATCGTTACAAGTTTTGGTATATAAATATCTACCAAAACTCCATCAATTTCAATAGTATAAAGTTCAATGAAATTACTAAAAGAAACAAAATGATTTTTATGTTCGTTTCTAAAAGTGTCAATTGTGTTCAATGAATAACATTTCTCTGGCTCCAAAGCAAAAATGGAATTGACAATCAGTAAAACTAAAATAAAAAATTTATAAACTTTCATAAATTCTATTAAAATATTGATTTAATCCTTTTAACATAGTATCAGAAAAATATTTTTCTAAATGTTCGTCTTTATGAATCCATTGAAATGCTTCGTGTTCTTTTGAGAGTTTAATTGTTCCACCAAGATATTTTCCTTCGTATAATATTGCAACAGAATCTTTTTGATCTTTACTTACGAAATGTGGAAAGCAAAATACGGGATATGGATTTATGATATAATCTAAATTTCCTAGTTCTTCTAAAACCTCTCGTTTTAAAGCATCTAACCAATTATAATGTTCATTTTGTA
>JBEQAN010000104.1:0-5188 GCA_041640315.1 Leptospiraceae bacterium | reverse complement strand
AATTACAAAACCTTAAACATAACCTCGAAGAACAAAAACAAAAAGAATTAAATGACCTCTCGAACCAATTTAACCTTAAAATCCATGAACTTCAACAAAACCACCTTATAGAATTACAAAACCTTAAACATACTCTCGAAGAACAAAAACAAAAAGAACTAAGTGACCTCTCCAATCATTTTAACCTTAAAATCCATGAACTTCAACAAAACCATCTTAAGGAAATCTTAAAAAAAGAAGAATATATTAAAGAACAAAAAAATTACTTTGAAAATTTACTCTACGAAGCAAACAATAAAATTGAAGAACTCCAACAAAAAGAACACATATTATCCAATGAACTTTACAATACCAAAGAAACCATAAAATCCTTAGAATCAGCAATCATAAGTAAAAATAAAGAGATAGAGGAATTAAATCATAATTATACAAAGAGGATTTTAAAACTTGAAGAAGAAAATCTTCGAGTAGTAGAAGAATTAAACATTGAAATCAAAGAATATAAAAAAAATATTGATACACTTTCAAACGAATTAAACTCAAAAAATTTCCAAATACAAGAACTTCAAAATAAAATCAAAGAACTAGAAAATATTATTCAAAATCAAAAAAAATTTATTGAAGATTTAGAACATACTATAAGCGAACAAAATAATTCTATTCAAAATTTAAAAAATGAAATTATTGAAATAACAAAAGATTATGAAGAAAAAATTCAAATCCAACATACAAAATATACAAATGATATCCATAATCTTAAAATCGAAATAGAGCGTTATACAAATTATATAAAAGACAAAGAAAAAATCATAGAGGATTTAAATAAACAAATCCATCAGAAAGATACATACATTAATGATTTAGTTCATCAATTAAAAAATCTTAATGAAAAATATGAATTATTATTTAAGGAATATAACCTTATAAAAAAAGAATTAGAAGAAGAAAAAAATATTATAAAAAACAAAAATGAGCAGATTCGAAATCAGCATATTCAATTACAAAATTTACAAAATGAGTTAAAACAAAAAGAAAATATAATCTTCAATCATAAAAAAGAAATAGAAAATCACCATATAACTATACAAGAACAATTAAGACAAATTGATAAATTAAATCAAATAATTGAAACTTTAAATCAGAAAAATACAGATTTATCTAACGAAATCGTAAATTTAAAAGAACTTATAAACCTTAAATCACATGAAATTGAAAAACTCAAAAATGATTTGGCTATTAGTATCCATAGAGAAAAAACCTCAAAAGAAATTGGAAAAACTATAATTAATTCCATAGTTTCTATAGCGGAAATTCCAGATTTCTTGTCTCGTTTAGAATACATCGAAAAGTTCATTTTCGAAGAAAATCCAGAACGATTTAGCATTTTCACAATAGAAAATAACGATTTAGTATTATATTATTCTAATACCAAAATTCCAAGATATTTTATACCAATCTCTGATACCATTTTTGGAGAAGTAATTACAGAAAGAAAAATTAAGGTATACGAAAAAGAAAAAGATCATGAACCTTTGGAGCTTATTACAAAACTAAATCAGTTTTATATATCTCCCAAAGAAGAGTCTATTCCTATCAATGACTTCTATAATAAATCTAAAAAACAGTATGAATTTTATATTGTAATCCCAATTGTTTCCAACAACGATACAATTGGTATATGTATTTTTGTATTTAACAATAAAATCAATATTGATAAAAACATGAATATTCTTGAATATTTAATTCCTATTATCAGTATCTCATTCGAAAATGATAAAATCCAAAAACAAAATGAAGAATTACATCATTTGTATTATATAAAAAATCAAATCCACCAAATCGTTTCTGAAAAACAGTATATAGCAAAACATAACATAAACAAAAATCTACTTACACATGATGATAAATTCTTAATTTATCATAAAGAAGATTTAATACAATTTATCTATCAATATATCCTTGATATTCAAGAGTATTTACATTTAAATTGGAATAAAGAATTATTAATTCAATATTTTCAAAATTTAGAATCCATATTTTCCAAATCTGAATTGATATTTAAAAACGAGATCAAAGATTACGATTTACTTTTAAAGTTATTTTATCATTATAAAGAATATTTTTTCTGGATAGTTTCAGAATTTTTAATGAATGCTATCAAACATAGCGAGGGTAAAATTATAGGAATACAAACCTTTGAAGATGGACTATTTTTTTATTTTAAACTTTATGATGATGGCGAAGGTATTTTAAGAAAAGCGGGAGATTATTATCCTCAAAATGGTCGCGGAATACAATTACTCAAAGATATAAGTATTGTGATTAATTCATACTTTTCTATCGAAAAGGGACCGAATAGTTTTGGAACTTCATTAAATTTCATTTGGAATAAGTTAAATATTGAGAAATATTTACTAACCTCAGAAAGGATTTAATATAAAATCTTTTGATTGATGATTTGATTATCTTTATATTCTACGATTTTTTTTAAATTTCCCGATAGATCAAAGTATTGTGCTATTCCATCTTTTTTTCCATTTTTATAGGTAATTTCGAATTGTTTTTTACCATTTTTATAAAAATGGATTCTTTTTCCATGCAAATTTCCAGCTAAATAATATCCTTTTTCTTCGATTTTACCATTCGAATAATAACGTATATATTCTCCATTTTCATTCCCATAAGAACCGTTTATAGTAAATATTTCTTGATTATAAGGTTCTTTTTCGTAAGAAACAATTAAATATATTTTACCATCGGGAAAGTAATAAAACCACTTTCCCACTCTATATCCTTCGTTGTAATTTCCTATTTGAGAAATTTGTCCATTTCGAAAAAATACTTTATATGTACCATGATAAAGTTCTTTTCTTTTCTCTATTTTTTTATACAAAGAACCATCATTGTACCATACAAGTTCTATGGAATCATCAACATAATGCCATTGTTGAAAACGATGGATATAAATGGATTTTTCGTTTACATTGGGAGGTTTTGGTGGTACATACAATCTTTCACAAGAAAAAATCAATATAAAAATCACAAAGATATTCTTTTTCATTTATGTTATGGGCTTATAACCTCAATCTTTCTTTCTATAATTATCTTTCTATCTCTATCTAAAACTTTTACAATGTAACTTCCAGGATCTACTGGACCAGCAAAATAAATATAATTTACGGTCTTGGGAATTTTTCTACCTAAGACTGCTTCTTCACTCAAATTTCCACCCTCTTCCCTTAAGATTTGGATAGTATAATAATCTGACTTTTTTTCTAAATATGTAAATCTTATATGTAAAAGCTGTCCAGCATATAGAGAAATTTGATTATTATCAAGAAATGATTTATAATTTTCATCTGTGATTTCAGTGTTGGATATCGATAGATAATACTTTGGAGCAAATAAATAAACACCTAATTTCCAAATACCAGCGATAAGAAGTAGAATAAATAAAATAATCAATGCATTTTTTATAAGAGGACCATATTCTCTTTTTTGTTTATCTTCTATATAATCTTCAAGCCTTAAATCTGCAGATACATTGTATATAGAATCTCTTTTCGTTGACATATTTTCCGAATTTTTCTCAGAGATTATTTTGTCTTGATCTTTTTTTAATTCATCCAATTTTTCTTTCTTAATATTGACTTGATTTTCGATAAATTCTTTGTTTTGTTCCTTTGTGCTCTCTTCGATGGGAATAGATTCTGAATTGAGTTTTATTGGTTCTTCCATCTTTTTATCTTGAATTTCTTTTATTACCTCTTGATAGGTACTTTGCGATTCTGGATTAATATTTTTTTGAACTTCTTCTTGAATTTTTTTTGTCAATTTATCTTTTTTAGATGCCATTTAAAATTTCTCCCATCAGATTTTGATATTGTAAAGTTACTTTTGATTTTGGTGCATATTCTAACAATGGCTGTTTCATTAAATGTGCTTCTTCTACAATGATACTTCTTGAAATATACTGATTAAAAACTGGAATATAGTGTTTCATTTCTGCAATCATCGTTTTAGATAGAGTAGCTCTCTCATCATACATTGTCATTAAAGCACCAAGAATCTTAATTTTTGTTCGGAACTTTCGATTTAATGTTTCTATGGTATCAAGAATAATCTTTATACCATCCAAAGAAAATTTTGCTGCTTGTAGAGGAATTATTACATAATCAGAACATATTAAAGCATTTAAGGTTAACATTCCAAGATTAGGAGGATTATCTATAATTATAAAATCAAATTGAGATTTTACCTGTTCTAATGCATCTTGTAATCGAAAAAATCCATCTACATTACCAGTTAACAAAGGTTCTACTTCATTCAAAGCAAAACACGAAGGTATGATATAAAGATTTTCCCAAAATGTCTTTTTTATTATTTCTTTCGCGTTTTTTTTATCTTTTAAAATTGAATATACAGTCTCATCGGGTGTAATGGGTCGAGAAGAATCGAATAAAACAGATGTAGCATTCGCTTGAGGATCCATATCTATTATTAGTGTATTGTAAGGATATTTAGAAAAAAAATAGGAAAGTTGAACGGCAGTAGTTGTTTTTCCCACTCCACCTTTTTGATTGGCTAAAGAGATTACTTTAGTAGAATTCATAAAAATATAGAAGATTTTGCAAAGGGATGTTTTTTTGACAATTTCTTTTTACTTGATAACAAAATTATAAGAAAAAAATGGATTTTATGAATTATGAAGCAGTTATAGGTTTAGAAATCCACTGTCAATTAAAAACGAAAACAAAAATATTTTCCAGCGATCCCTACCAATTTGGAGCTCCCGCCAATACACTAGTTGGTCCTGTTACCCTTGGACTTCCGGGATGTTTACCAGTTTTAAACAAAGAAGTATTAAAAATGGCAATCATGGCTGGTCTTGCTTTAAATTGTAATATTGCTCGTATTACAAAATTTGATAGAAAACATTATTTTTATCCAGATCTTCCCAAAGGATATCAAATATCCCAATACGATAAACCTTATGCTACCAATGGTTATGTAGAATTTTATACCCAAAATAATGAGAAAAGAAAAGTTCGAATTCATCGGATTCATATGGAAGAAGATGCCGGAAAATTATTACATAGTTCCTATGGGGGGCAAACCGTTTCATTTGTTGACCTAAATCGTGCTGGTGTTCCTTTATTAGAAATCGTAACAGAACCAGATCTAAGAA
>JBEQAN010000103.1:0-5201 GCA_041640315.1 Leptospiraceae bacterium | reverse complement strand
TCTGGTTGTAATAAAACTATAATTCCAAAAACTAAATAAGCACTAATATTTCTAATGATCCATGACAATGTTTCAAGATATAATTGTTTTGCCAAAAAATCAAATAAGATAATCAAAATGACAGCAAAAAGAAGTTGTATAGCTCTCGTTCGACTTAATAATATATAAATTTTATATAATATAAATGTTATAATTAAAATATCAAGGATAACGAAAATAGGTATTTTATTAAAACTCATCTTAAGTAAAACTTTAAATTAGACCTAAAACATGATTCATGTTATATAAACCATTAGGTTGCTTCACTATCCATTTGGAAGCTATAATAGCTCCACGGGCGAATATATTCCTGGATGTTGCTTTATGGGTAATTTCTATACGCTCTCCTTCAGAAAAAAAATATACTGTGTGTTCGCCTACAACATCGCCTCCACGAATTGCATGCACACCAATTTGATGTTTATCTCTTTCCCCAACAATTCCCCTTCTTCCATAAATTACATGGTCATCACTTAAATGAAGTTGTTTTAATACTAAATTCTTAAGTTGAACTGCAGTACCAGAAGGAGCATCCTTTTTCTTAGAATGGTGAATCTCTGTAATTTCTACTTCAAAATCATTTTTTAAAAGTTTTGCTGCTTGCTCTACAAGATAAAATAAAACATTCACTCCAAGAGACATATTCGGAGATAGAAGAATTGGTAATTCTTCTGCATAATCATGGATTTTTTTGAGTTCATCTTTATTGAATCCCGTTGTGCCAATTACTATTGGTTTATAGTACTTCTCACAAAATTCTAATAAATTTAAGGTATTTTGAGGTACGCTAAAATCAATAAACACATCAACACCATCCATGTATTTCTCAAGATTTGAAGATAAATTTACATTTAAAGGTGGACGATTCAATAAAATTCCATAATCTTTTTCTAAATCTGTATGGGCTGGATGTTCTATAGCTGCACTAATTTGAACTTCTGGATCTTCATAAGCAATACTTGCAACGGTTTTACCCATTCGTCCCATTGCACCAGATATTCCAATTTTTATCATACATCTTCTCCAGTTTTTTCTATCACGTTTTTTAAACGTTGTACTTTCTCTGGGCTCATTTCACATAAAGGCAGTCTTAATGTGGGCTCACATAATCCCAAAATGCCAGCTGCGGTTTTTACTGGTATGGGATTAGTTTCCCAGAACATCGCATTCATAAAATCAAATAATTCATAAAAAATTTCATTTCCTTTCTCGAATTGACCAGATAAATAATAATCTATCATACGAACCATACGTTTGGGATAAATATTGGATGCAACAGAAACAACCCCAAGCCCTCCAATTGCCATCACAGCGGGAGTAATGTTATCATCCCCAGACAAAATCGTCAATTTACGATTAGTTAACTTGATGATTTTAGCCATTTGATTTAAATCCCCACTTGCTTCTTTAACAGCTACTATGTTGGGAATTTCAGAGAGTCTAACAAACGTTTCAGGTTCTATGTTTACTGCAGTTCTTCCCTTGATGTTATATAAAACCACTGGAACGGTAGAAATTTCAGCAATTGCTTTAAAATGCCTATATAGTCCCTCTTGAGTGGGTTTATTATAATAAGGGCTAACTAACATTACCGCATTAACTCCCGCCTCACAAGCCTCTTTTGTTAATTCAATTGCCTCTTGAGTGGAATTAGAACCTGTTCCCGCAATAATTAGAGTTCTACCTTTTACAAATTCAACTGTCTTTTTTATAAACTCAATATGTTCTTTATGGGATAATGTGGGTGATTCCCCAGTAGTTCCACATGGTACTATTCCTGCAACACCCGCCTCTATTTGTCGTTCTATCAATCTTTGATAAGCATCATAATCAATCTTAGTTCCATCCTTTGTAAAGGGAGTTATAATTGCGGTAAATAAACCTTCAATCTTCATAGATACCCAATAATTAAAAAAATCTTTAAATACAAGTTTTTTTTATCAATATGAAAAACAAATCTTAAAAGAAATTATTTTTGAATTTCTTGCAAGACAAAATGATGCCATATTTCTAAAATTTTTTTGTTATCTTTTACAGATAAATAGATCCAGTATAGCAATGTAAACACTATTAAAAATTTTATAAATTCAAGGGACTTTTTCTCTTTTACAGAGAAAAAACTAAAAATTAATATATTTGGCCAAAGGAAATAAATAACAATATCTAAATGTTTTATAATTAATAGAAACTCTTGTAGAAAATTTTTTAAATATAACATAGGATTATGATAAATTAGTTTGTATAAATCAAATAGGATTGAAAAATAAAAAAAAACAAATATGAAAAAAATTATAACTATGGTAATTCTCCAAGATATTGCTAATCCATTATGAAATAGATGGAAAATACTAAATATCCCCCACAAAACTATAAAAATAAAGAAAATGTGTTTAATGGAATAAAGAACGTTACTGAATTCCATAACTTTCCATATGAATTTTTATAGCATTATACATACTTTGGAAGTCCGCTTTATCTTTAAAAGCAATATCATAAGCTGGTCCATGATCAGGACTTGTTCGTAAGATCGGTAAACCAAATGTTAAATTAATGCCTTCTTTACCCACAAGAGATTTAAAAGGTATTAATGCTTGATCATGATAACAACAAAAAAATAAATCGTATTCTTCAAACCGCTCTTTTGTAAACAAACTGTCAGATGAAAAGGGTCCATCAATTAAAATATGACTTTTTTTTAATGTATGAAGAAATGGTTGAATAAATTCTATCTCTTCTGTTCCAATCAAACCATTATCACCAGAGTGAGGATTTAGCCCACAGAAGACCCATTTTTTTTTAAACAATTTTGATTGTTTTAATTGTTTAATAGTTTCTATTAAGTTTGGATCTTGTAAACGTTTTTTTAATTGCTTAGGAACATCTTTTAAAGGAATGTGTTCCGTTAAAGGTATGACAGAAAATAAAGAAGAATACATGATCATTAAGGTTGTGGAGTGAAAAGCTTTAGCAAGATAACCCGTATGTCCAGTAAATTTCTTATGGACTTTTGAAATCCATTCTTTTGATACGGGCGCAGTTACTAGTCCTTTACATCCAAAATGTTTAATTAAATTGATCGCTTCCTTTATAGCTAAAAAGGATAAATTCCCTGATTCAAGGGAAGGATATTTTTTATTATATTTTCCTATTTCGTAGATGACTAATAAATTTTTAAAATTTTGTTTTAGCTCATCAATTTTTTTTATATTGTCTATTAAAATAAATTCTTTTTGATTCCACTTGTGAAAAAAAAATATATCCCAATGTTTTAACTCTAATAACAATTGTTCTTTTTCTTTTTGTGAAGAATTAAAAAAGTATAATACCTTAAGTGTCTTTGTATGTTTACCGAGTTCTTGTAATGATTTTCTGATAATCTCTGGACCAATACCTGCTGGGTCTCCCCCAGTAATAAAGATAAAATCAGATAAAAGGTTGTTAGTGAGATTTAGAGAATAATTTTTCTTCGGATAAGTTATCTTTTTCGTATTCTGCATATATATAATCTTTTGCTGTCTGTTTTAAGTCATTAGAAATCATACAACGTCCTTCTAAAATCACACCATTTTGTATCACTAGTTCTGGTGTGGTAATATCTCCCAAAATTCTTGCCGTTGGCATTAACATTACGCGATTTTTCGCAAAAATATTGCCAATCACAATACCTTCTATAATCACCGTTGATGCAGTTATATTAGTCTTTACCTTACCAGTAGCACCAATATAAAGTTGATCTGCTTGTAAGGACTTTCCTTCAAATTTACCATCAATTTTTAATGAACCATTGATATAAAATCTACCACTAAAAAATGAATTTTCCCCAATTGTGGAATTTGTAACATCTACAGTTGGTTTTACAATTGCCATAATACTACCCCAAAAAATATTATTTTTCTTGAATCAAAATTTTTTTTGTTTTAAATCTGGTAAATTGATTTTTTTTAAAATATACTGAACTAAATCCAAAAACTTCGTAAGTGCATCCCTAATACTACTACCATCAAGCAAAGTGGACTCATCCATATCTTTATTAAATTTAATTATTGCATCACTATTTTTTATCACACCACTTCTTTTATCTAATTCAGATAAGAGTTTTTTTAAAATATACTGAACTAAATCCAAAAACTTCGTAAGTGCATCCCTAATACTACTACCATCAAGCAAAGTGGACTCATCCATATCTTTATTAAATTTAATTATTGCATCACTATTTTTTATTACACCACTTCTTTTATCTAATTCAGATAAGAGTTTTTTTAAAAAATCCCTCAAAAGTTTATAAAATTCATTAATATTAATTAAGAATAATCGAATTTGTTTATTTTTCATTTTATATAATTGATCTCGAAAATCTGCAGATTCAGTTAATGCATAATCTTCAATGGTTTCAAGTAAGGTTTTTAATTCTCTTTGAATATCATCTAATCTTAAGCGTATGCTTTGTCTTTCTTGAGAATGGGTAAAATCCAACTGTATATGCTGTTCCGATAAAACTGGCCAAAATTCTTTTAAAATAAAATCAAGAGTGCTAAAGATAAAATTTATATCCAGATCATTACAATGGGGTGAAGCCTTTTTGATGGGAATAAGATCTTCCCATGAAAATTCTTTATCAAGACTATCATAATAAGTTTTAGTTGTCTCCTCTTGCTTTTCATATGTATTTAGAATCCTTCTTTCTAAATCACTAATAGATTCTTTTGAAGGATCAAAATCCGTTACCAAACTTTGTAGTTTTTTTATATATTTATACAAATCTTTTTTTATTCGCTCCACTTGTTGTTGATTAGGAGACGTTCGAATAATAGTCTGCATGCTTTTTATAAATTTAATTAATTTGATTATTTCCTCTTTTGTATTTTCATTAAATTGATTCATAAGAACATTTTAAGTATTAAATAATTCAATAAATTTATTTTTCTTTTTTAAATAGCTATATTTTAAAATTTCGGCATTTGGATAAATCTGATATAGCTGTTGTAAACGTAAAATTATTAAGGGATGTGGATTTCCTTTATAGAAACTTAATGCTACGTTAGGTTTATAATCCTCATACAAAAACCCAATCAAAGAACGAAATACGGGATCAAAACCTGCATAAAATAAAATATATTTTCTGTATTTATAAAATAGATAATAAAGGATCTTTCTCTGAATAT
>JBEQAN010000102.1:0-5215 GCA_041640315.1 Leptospiraceae bacterium | reverse complement strand
TAAACTTAATCTCATCTATTTGGTTTCAGTATATAGAACATAAACCATCCATCACATTTCCTAAGCAAACATTGAAAGAAGCATTAAATTTCAAAACTCATTATATTACAAATGACTATTTACAATATCCAGAGCCTTTTTGCCAAATGAAAGAATTGGATCATCGCTCTATGATGGTTTTAAAAACCAATCGTATCAATTTTGAATGTGTAGTAAGAGGTTATTTAGTGGGTTCAGCATGGAAGGAATACGAAAAGACACAATCTGTATGTGGAATTTCTTTACCGAGGGGACTTACATTTGGTTCAAAGCTTAGTGAGCCAATTTTTACCCCTTCAACCAAAGAAAAATTAGGAAAGCATGATATTAATATATCCTTCGAAGAAATGCAAAATAAAATTGGTAAAGATTTAGCAGTAAAAATTAGAAACATTTCTATCAGCATTTTTAAAGAAGCATCTATTATACTTGATCAATGTGGGTTTATTTTATGTGACACAAAATTTGAATTTGGAATAAAACACAATGATATTTATCTTATAGATGAAGTCTTAACACCAGATTCCAGTCGGTTTTGGAAAAAAAATAGCGAAAATCAAGATAGCTATGATAAACAAATTATAAGAGACTACTTAGATCGTATAAACTGGAATAAACAACCACCTCCTCCCCCCTTGCCCCAAAATCTCATTGAAGAAACACGTAAAAGATATGAAGAAATCTATCTAAAAATAAAAAATATTCTATGAATAATTTTTAATTAAATTTACATAACTATTGACATAATAAGATTTTTATTCTAATTGATCTTCATATTACCCATGATTAAGCAAAATAAAAAACAAAGTCCTAAAACTAATACAAAACAAAAAATTATTGAGGCAGCCTATAAAGAATTTGCAGAAAAAGGATATGAAGGAGCAAGGGTTCAAAAAATTGCTCAAAGAGCAAACATAAATAAAGCAATGCTTCATTATTATTATAAAAATAAAGAAACCTTATATGAAACAGTGATTGAATATTTTCATAAATTATTCGATGATATCATTGCCAATAAAAATGTAGATGCAAACGATAGGAAATCCTTTATTAAACAAAGTATTGATGCTTATTATGAAATTTTTTTTCTTTATCCAGATTTTAAAAAAATTTTTATTCAAGAAGTAGCAAGTGGCTTAAAAACATTAAAAAAAATTTTCAATAGGCAAAATTCTAAGGAAATAAAAAAAATATCAGAAAAATTTTTTTTATTTAATAAAATAAAAGAACTTCAAAAACGTAATGAAATTCGACAAGATTTAGAAGAAGAACATATAATGCTAACCATTATTGGTTTAATGGAATCTGCTATTATGCAAACCACATTTGCCAAAGAAATTTTTGATTATAACGAGAAAGAATTAAATCAATTCATAGAAAAACGAAAAAACACTATTATAAAAGTTTTAGATAAAGGTTTATCGCCTTAACCATCAATTTTTTCAAAACTCATATCATGATTTAATCGATAACTTCCTAAGTATTTATGCGGCGGGGTTCCCCATTCCTCTGGAGAAAGCAAAGAAAAATATTTTTCTTGATTGGGTTTTTCATAAAGATGTAAAATCATACCCGGTTTTTTTTCGAAATTACAAGATACACGATGAAGTTTAGCATCTTCTTCGGCTTTTTCAATAATTTCCCTAGCTTGCTTTTGTAAAGCTTGAATTTGCTTTAATATCAGATCTAATTTTTGATTAACCCCTACCTTAATCCAGACATCCGCTTCTTCAATTTCCTTCGCACGGTTTACAATAGAAAATGGTGGATCTAACCTTCGAATAGGATATTCTAAAAATGCTTTGCCTTGTACTACTGGTTCAATATTGTGTGGAGATTCATAATCATGAGATTCTTTTTGTTCCTTCATAATTTTAAGAAATATTATACTTTTAATGTGCTTAATAATTTAAAAATAGAGGTAATGTGTTTCATCCCCATAATAGCAGCGGTAGCAGCAAAACCACCCATCATAGCTCCAGCAAAACCGGGTGTTGATGCATCCGCTCCCGTTATATATAAATTTTTTATTTCTGTTTGAGCACCAATCCAAGTTTTTTCAAATCTTTTTTTCGTACATGGAATACCATAAATTGATCCTTTGGGATGAAGGGAGAAAAATTCATTGGAAACTGGAGTAGACAATTCTTTATATTCAATTAAATTAAAGAATTCTGGAAAGTATGAAGAAACATAATCGATTAACCGCTGTGTTATTTGTTCTTTTAAATTTAAATATGCTTCTCCACGGTTTTTCCATGGTAAATGCTTATATTCTTCAAATGGTTCATAGCTAACAAAGCTAATGATTTCAGCTGTATGTGCTTTTGCTTCTGAATTTTTTAAAGAAGGGAAAGATACATATACTCCGACGGGCTTATCGTGAAGTAGTTGATGTTTATTTTCAAACATTTCATCGTGATCTAAGCTTGAGTAAATCCAATAATTTCTCCCTTCTATTCCATAATTTTCTGGATTATCTTTTAATCCCAAATATAATGTAACATTACTTATAGAATCCAGATATAATTCTTCTAATTCTTTTTCAATATTAATAATCTTTTGCCTTGTATTCAAATCAAGTGATTGTTTTTGAATCATTTTTTTATAAGTATTATAATAGCCAGCATTGGATACTATCACATCAGCATAAAATTCCTTTTCTTCGTGAACATGCTCTCCCTGAAGATGCGATACTTTCACACCAATAGCTGTATTATTTTTAATAATAATTTCCTCAACTCGATGGGATAGTAATACATCTCCTCCATTTTTTTTAATTGTTGGGAGGATATATTCCGCAATTTTATTAGACCCACCATCGGGATACCATCCACCATTCAAATAATGTTCTTCAATTAAACTATGAATAATAAAAGCGCTTTTCGATGGTGGTAAACCATAATCCCCCCAACGTGAAACAATAGTAGATTTTAGTACTGGATCTTTAAAACGATGATCTAAATATTCTTTTGTAGTTATAAGAGCATTTTTAAAAAAATGTAATGGAGATGGCAACGTATTCAAAGGTTTAGGCAATGTTTTTAATCCCACATGCATTGAATACCATCGTGCGATTTTTTCTATATCCTGAAAGTATGCATGGATATTATCTTTTTCTTTTGGAAAGTACTGAATTAATTCTTCTTTATATTGTTCTTTATTGCCATAGACTTTTATTCTTATAGAGGGGTTAATAAATTCCTCAAAAGGTTCTTTCATTTTATTCCATTGAAGTTTCCCTTCCGTAAGAAAATCAATCAAACTTCTTAAAGAAGACTCTTGGTGCATATTTCCCACATAATGTATTCCTACATCCCATTGAAAATTTCCTCGTTTAAATATATGGGTGAATCCCCCTACTTTAAAATGTTGTTCTAAGATTAAGACTTTTTTTCCAAATAATTGAGATAATAAAGAAGCAGTGGTCAATCCACCAATTCCAGAACCTATGATAATAGCATCATATTCATTTTGACTCATATGTCAAAATTTTAGTTTTGATATCCTATCATCAAGTAATTTTTTAATTCTTCATGTTTTATAGCACTTAATAATTCTTGAAATTGTTTTGAACTTATATTAGATAGTTTAAGCCCTTCTCCTATTCCTATATAGGTGTTGGGGTTAGTTTGCCAGTGATAGATTCCATACTGACGAGCAATTCTTCCCATTTCTCTTAAATAGTCTTCTGGTGGAATAGATTCTTTAAGTACATAGGCAGTAAGATATCGAATTTCAGCTTTATATGCTTTTTGTTCTTTCAATGCGGATTTTTCATCACCACTGATTGATTTACTGGAAGAACGAAGAGAATCAGAAATGGATTCTAAGGATGTAGAGATACTACTTAAAGACATTGAAATAGAATTGGAAATAGTAGAGATAGATTGTAATGAGCTGGAGATTGCACAATTTACCATATAACTTAATAGTAAAAAAGTTAAAAAATATTTGATTTTCATAGTACTCTCCTTTAAAAAGATTTTTTATCATTATTTCTGATAGAAAAATTTTTACAATTATTTTTTTTAATTATTTTATATACCCAAATTTTCTTAATAATGCTTCGTTGACTTCCTTTGGTGCATATTGCTCTAGAATTCTTCCATATCTTGCAAGTTCTTTAATGATGGTACTTGAAATAAAAGAATTTTCTTTACTAGCAAGTAAAAATACGGTATCCACATTGGGAGCTAGCTCTCGGTTAACTTGGTAGATGGCGTATTCATAATCAAAATCTGTCACTGCTCGTATACCTCTTACAATTGCAGTAGCATTTATCTGCTTTGCAAACGTGGTTAATAATCCAGTGAAACTGACTACCTCTACCTTTCCATTTAAATTTTTATTATTTTGAATCACTTTTTCAATGAGTTCTTTTCGTTCTTCCATTGTAAATAATGTTTTTTTCGCAGAATTTACGGCAATTGCTATGTAAACTTTATCAAAGATTTCTTTTGCTCTTGAAATAATATCGAGGTGTCCATTGGTAATAGGATCAAAAGAACCGGGATAAACCGCTATTTTCATTGACATTCAAAAATTTTAAACTATTTTAATTGTAAATGATTATTTTAAAAGATTCAATAAATTTTTTTAATTCTAAGACTTAAAGGAGAAAATAATGCAAGTATCTTAATTTAGATAGTTTATGCCATTCTTCCTATTTCTAAGGCTTTTTGAAACATTTGTTTTGAACCTTGAATCACCTGTGCATTAGCTTCATAGGATCGAGAAGCAGAAATCATATCTGTCATTTCTGTAACTATATTTATATTGGGATATTCCACATAACCTTTTTTGGGTCCAATTTTTATAGCATCGGGATGTTCTGGATCATACACAAGTCTACCAGGACGTTGATCCTCTACAATTCTTAAAACTCTTACACCTCTGCCAAGACCCGTATCGATTGCAGAGGGAAAGATGGGAGATCGCCAATTACTTCTAAGATTAATAGGAGTCATAATGACTTCTTTTCTTCTATAGGGTCCATCCCCCTGTGCATTTCTTGTGGTATTAATATTTGCTATGTTATTTGCTATCACATCCAATCTTAAGCGTTGTGCACTAAGTCCAGTTGCAGCAATATTCATTGATGTAAACATGCCCATAAAAACATCCTCTTAGTTAAATCTATGCAAGACGGATCATTTGATTCCATTCGGAAAAC
>JBEQAN010000101.1:0-5275 GCA_041640315.1 Leptospiraceae bacterium | reverse complement strand
CATCATTCAAGCGAGGAGTTTAATTTAACAGTTGCTTTAAGACAACCAGCCTTTGGATTTTTTAATTGGATCTTTTATTTACCCATGGCCATTATAGGGTTTTCTCCAGAGTTTTATGCGCTTCATGGACAAATAAGTTTAATTTATCAATTTTGGATCCACACACGTTTAGTAGGTAAATTAGGAATTTTAGAATCTTTTTTAAATACACCCTCTCATCACAGAGTTCACCATGGGAAAAATCCAAAATATATCGATAAGAACTATGGTGGTATATTGATAATATGGGATAAGATCTTTGGTACATTTCAAAAAGAAGAAGAGGAACCCGCGTATGGTATTACAAAACCTTTAAAATCATGGAATCCCCTTTGGGCGAATATTCATCATTATTGGGATTTAATTCACTTTAGTTTTAGTGTTCCAAATTGGAAAGATAAAATCAAAGTATGGTTTTCATATCCTGGTTGGAAACCTCCTTATTTTACATCGTATCAATATCCTTCAGAAAAAAATCAACCATATAAAAATCTCTATGAAAAATTCGACACAAAAATTCCTAAAGGTTTTTCAATTTATGCTTTATTCTGGTTTATTTTAGTAAGTATCTATACTTTATATTTTTTAATTCAACATCAAAACTTCACACCTTTTATGTTTTGGTTTTCTCTTATCATGATTACTCTCTCTCTAGTATCTATTGGAGGAATTTTTCAAAAAGCTTCTTGGGCATTTTATTTAGAAATCTCTCGGCTAATAATGATTTCAACTTTTATAATTTTTTATTATAGTATTGATAATTTTGATTTTATTTACTTACATATTGTTAATTTAGTGTCTATAATCTTTATTTTTATTTATCGAAATGAATTTGATAATAAATCCGAAGTTTCAGTAATGGATGAAGGTTTTAAAGAATATCAAAATAATAATATTTCATTTCAAGCGCACTAATTTTATAACAGTCGGAGGAAACCGACTGTTATAAAATTATATTCTAATAGTTCAAAATCTATACATATATTCTATCCCAATATCTCTTTGGAATTCACTATTTTTGGGCAATAGTCCCTGTGGTTTAATTTCAGATAAAATAAGGGGCGTTAGATCCCCTGTTGACACTGCTGATAAATTGATTGATTCATCTGGTTCTATCTTAGGTAATCTTAAATTATGATATTCTTGTTTATACTTATATCCAACTCTAATGATTTGCTTTTCATCTATTCTATAACCATAAGATATATAATACTCATATCCAGGTATTTCTAAAAAAGCAGGACCGTCGATTAATTTAGACTTAGGTAGAGCATTGTTTAAAGCAAGGGGATTAATTTGACCACTATTCAAATTATTTAATAAATTGATAAGTTCTAAATTGAAAGTTTTTTCTTTTAATCTATAACTGACCGCTCCATATCCATAAAGTAAATCAAATCCAATGAATACTAAATTCTTTTCAAAGAATTCATAGGTGTAATTTATACCAAGCTTTAGTTTTAGAGCAAATTCTAAATAATTTAAATCATTTGTTAAAAGTAAGCTAAATTGATTAAGTAATGTCTGATTATTTGATGGATTATTATAATCTATTAACTGATACAAAGAATCGAACTGTTGTATTCCTCTTGAAATTAAATCATATTGATAAATATCTACACCCCCACCAAAACGTATACCCAAATTTTTTAGATAAGGATTATTCTGAAAAAGAAAATAATCATTATGATATCCGATCAATAAATTTTTTAAATCCTGCTTTTTAGATGATAAAAAACCTTCAGAAGAATTCAAGATTCTAATTTCTTGATTGGTCGAACCAAGTTGAAATTTTGTTACTGCTGTTTCAATTTGATTTCGAAAAGTCGGAAAATAATTAGAACTAGAGGTGATAAGGCTTATATAAAAGTCAGAACATTTTTGGTTAGAACACGTAGGTGTAGAGAAGTGATATCCTACCCCCTTAATTTTTTTAGGAGAGTCATTAAGTATTAAATTATATTTTCCTTTAATTAAATCACTTAAAAATGTTATATAGGGAACTTCCAAAGCATTTTTTACGGTAGCGGATTCCCAATTTACAGTAGAAATTTTTAAATTCCAATGATTAATGGTCTCTGGTTTAAATGGATTAAATGGATTTTGTGCTACGATGTTCGAAATAAACATAAAATAAAGAAAAATAGTAATCTCTTTTCTTCGTATCATTTAAACCCCCTTTTGATTCATTTATATTATTTTACATTATTTTACTCTTTTATTGACAACAATTTTTTGGATCTACTAACATAAAACATTTCAATTGCTTGCATATTTTTTACGGGTAACGTGCCTCTTGGTTCAAATTCATATTCAGGATATATCCATATTTCATCATAAATATTTTTTGATATATTAATTTTATTTGGATGAGAAATCGCTTCTAGTCGTGCTGCAAAATTTACAACATTCCCCCATACATCAAATAAAAATCGCCAATTTCCAATGATTCCACAAATTGCTCTACCCTTATCTAATCCAATTCTTACCTTCCATTCAAATCCCGTTTTATATTTTAAATTTGTATTTTCTTTTTCCAGTAATTCAATAATTTCTAATGAGGCATCAACACACTCTCTTACCTGCGATTGATTGGAAAACAAACCTCCAGCAAACATATAACTATCACCAATAGTTTTAATTTTTTCTAAATTATATTTTTTTATAATTTGATCAAACTTTCCAAATAATTCATCCAAAATGGAAAAAACTAACTCTACTTGTGTTTTTTCCATAATAGTACTAAATGACACAAAATCTATAAATCCAATTGTAACATTATCATTAATGATGGGTTCAAAATTTGATTCTTTTCGAATCTTAAAAGCTACCTGACTGGGTAAAATTTTTTGTATTACATCATCTAATTGATTTGTTACCTGTTCAATTTTTTTACTTTTTATAAAATCATTCATTTTACTTTTAAAAAAAACCGCTGAAATAAAAAAAGAGATTAAAGTAAGGATAGGAACATTAATGTAATGAGATGTTATGATTAAAGGATCTTTTTGATAAAAGGGAAGTAAAATAAAGAAAATCGTTGTACTAAGTGTATATAAAATTAAACTATCCAATGGAAGTAAATAAAGTAAAGCACCAATACCAAAATAAGACATTATAATCACTGTAATCTGTCCATTTGCTTTTTGATCAATTAATGTTGTCCAAATAGCAATACTATAATTTAATAAGACAACGATAAATACATAGAGTCTAAAAAGATTCGGTTTATTGACTTTTCTTTGAAATATTTTTGAAGAAAGGATTATAAAGACTACTAGTAGAAAATATACTATATGTGTATAAGCTAATTCCAGTGATACATCATCTAAGCTATGATTGTAAAAACGAATGATATCAATAATTAATAAAGCTATTAAAGCAAATCCCAAAACATAAGAAAAAGTAATTAAACGAGAAAGATTTATAGAAGCAATATCAAAATAAAAAAATATTTTTTCAATGGGATCATCTATCTGCTTTATAGGATTAAAAAAATTATGTATTATATTAAAAAAAGATTTCATTGAATATGGAAATAATTTTTTTTTAATTTTGTCAACTCAATTTTTTTTACATAAAATATTGTAAAAGCAAAAAATATTATTATAATTATTTTATAAATATTTTTATAAATTTATATTAGAGACAAACAATCATTTTTTGATTTGACTAAAGATATATGCATTCTATTCATACATTATATGAAAAAAAGCAACAGCCTTACAAATTGGAAAACACCAGATTATTTGCCCTTTACACCTTGGCATACAATAGATATAGGCCCACTCGAAGGTTTTTGGTGTGTTATTGAAATCCCTAAAGGTTCAAAATATAAGTATGAAATGCATAAGGAAAGTGGTTTAATGATGGTGGATCGAGTTCTTCATTCAGCTGTACATTATCCTACAAATTATGGATTTATCCCTCGAACTTATTGTGATGATGAAGATCCTTTAGATATTCTTATATTTGGACAAGAGCCAGTATACCCCGCTATAATGATGCGAGCTAAAGCAATTGGAGTTATGACTATGATTGATGATTACGAAAAAGATGATAAAATCATTGCAGTTCATTATGATGATCCAGAATACAATCATTACAATGATATCTCTGAACTTCCACCACACAAAATTAAAGAATTAGAACGTTTTTTTTTGGATTATAAAAAATTAGAGAAAAAAGAAAGAAACATTAAAATCGAAAAATTCTCTGGTAGAGAAGAAGCAGAGAAAAATATCATAAATGCAATTAATTTGTATAAAAAACATTTTTTGAAAAATCAAACACGAAGAATTAAATCTTGAATTTTTTGTTTTGTTTTTATGTTGTATTTTTGCTTTTCTATATTCGCTATAATCTCTCCATGATTCATAAAAACATAGCGATCTGCAACAGAACTAAATGCTTCATCATCATGGGTAACAATCAAAAAAGATCCTTCATTTTTATAGGATTGGATAAATTCTAATAAAAATTCTTTTCCTTTTGTATCCAAACCCGTTAAAGGCTCATCCAAAAGTAGGATCTTAGGGTTAGTGATGATACTTCTTAATAAACCCGCTCTTTGCTTCATCCCACGAGAAAAATTTCGTATTGGTTCATTTTTTCTTTGATATAATCCAATTTGGTGGGTTAAATCTAAAATTTCATCCCAACTTTTTATATTTTTTTTTGTAGGTTTATATAAATCAATGATATATTTTAAATTTTCCATGAGAGAAATATCATAAAATAAACCAGGTTCATGCCCAAGATAGGAAACATCCATAAGAAATTGATAATGCTCTTCAAATGTTTTTAATTCTTTTTCGTAATAAAAAATTTTTGAATGATTAAATCGATGATGTGAAATGATACCTTCTAATAATGTAGTTTTACCTGCTCCATTAGGACCAAGAATACAAACTACTTCATTTTGTTTTAGTTCAAAGAAAAGATTTTTTATTACTTGTTTTACACCATAATAACGCGAAAAATTTTCGAGTCTAAGCATTTTTTGTAATCCTTATTCCAGAGGTTGCAACAATAGGAATTATTAAAAAAATAAGAAATACTCCTAAAATAATACCTAAAATCGTTTTCAAAGGTGAATCAAAGATAGGGTTGGAATATGCTTTTAAGGGATTTTTATATAAAAAACTTCCTTTACTAAAATCAACTTTTATTTGATTCGAATCATAATAGACTAAATACGCTTTACCAAGGTTAGGAACATGCTTTTCTTTTATTT
>JBEQAN010000100.1:0-5291 GCA_041640315.1 Leptospiraceae bacterium | reverse complement strand
GAAGACGACAAACCTGCTCCTATTGGAAGATTATTCCAGAAATATATAGATATACCATTTAACAAATATCCTTGGTTTTTTAAAGCAAGAATAATCCCAAGTGGATATTTAATCCATAAATTCGATGTTTTATATTTATTTAAATCTTCACTTAGTTCAATTTGATATAAGGTTTGATCAATACTTGAAAATAATTGAATTTTTTGTGATGCATTTAAACTAACACCAGCATAAATACCTTTATCAATAGCAAATGGCATGACATTTCCACCGTTATAATCTATATGCTCACCTATAAAATTTACTCTGCCTGGCGCATAATAGAATTGTTGTGGTTCTTGCTGATAAATCTTAACAAATTCCTCTCGAATGAAATTTTTATCTACCAACATAGTACTTGCTTATGATGATTTTTTTAAAGCTCTTTTTTTCTCAGCTAATTCAATTAATACATTGATCAAACCTTTCTGAGACATTCCTTCATATTCCCACAATTTGGGAAACATACTAATATTCGTAAATCCTGGTAATGTATTAACTTCGTTTACATAAATTTCATTACGATTATAAAACATATCAACTCTTGCAAAACCTTCGCAATATAAAGCTTTATAAGTTAAATATGCAATATGTTTGATTTGCTCAATTTCTTCTTCAGTTAGGTTTCGTGCTGGTATGTATAGACCCGCTCCATCTGGATCAATGTACTTTGCTTCATAAGAATAAAATTCATGATGTGGTTCTATTTCTCCCGGAATGGTGACCTTAGGTTCTTCATTACCAATTACAGCACATTCAATCTCCATCCCTTTGACTTCTTTTTCGATTAAAATTTTTGTGTCATATTTAAATGAGGAATCAATAGCTTTTATTAATTCCTCTTTACTTTTTACTTTATATACACCTACAGATGATCCCTGTCTTGCTGGTTTTACAAAAAGCGGCAGATGAAACTTTGCGATAATTTCATCAATAGGAATATCTGATTTTTCATGATATAAATAACTTACAAATGGAGTGACTGGAATTTGATTGGCAATTAAGATTTGTTTCATTGCTTCTTTGTCCATGCAAAGGGATGAGGATAGAACGTCACAACCTACAAATGGTAATCCAGACAAATTTAACATCCCTTGCAAACTCCCATCTTCGCCGAACGTTCCATGGGTGATTGGGAAGAAAACATCAATTTTAATCTTCTTTAATTCTTTCCCATCTTGAAATATAAAAGGATATTCAGAAAAGGGCTGAAAAAAAAGTATATGTTTATTTATTGAATCAATATCTTCGACCTTAGTGGGAAAATCCTTTATATTTTCTAAATATAAAAAACTTCCTTTTTTCGAAATATAAATGGGATGAACATAATATAATTCCTTATCAATTGCATTATAAATATTTTTTGCTGATAGAATTGAAATTTCATGTTCTGTAGATGGACCCCCAAATAATAGTGCAAGGTTTTTTTTATTCATATTTCATCAAAATAGAATTTTAATTTTGAAAATTTTTTGATAGATAAATCATAGGAGTGATTTTTCTCTATGAACGACAAAGCACCTCCATTTTCATTTAAAATTTCTAATCCTTTTAAACCATAATTTGTTTTTACCCATTTTTCGAAATAATAAACTTCTTTTTGTTTTAATAATACATCAAAATTTTTAATTTCTTTGTTTAAAGAAAAAATATAATTCATTAATTCTTCTATACCATAACCTGTATGTGAGCTAACAGGAAAAATGGTAGGGTCTTTTGAATTAAAGCGAATCAACGATAAAATGGATTTTAATCCATAATAGGTTTTTTGAGCTTCTTTTTGTTGATCCCATTTATTGATAATAAAGGCGTCTGGAACTTCCATAATTCCAGCCTTCATGAATTGAATTTGATCACCAGTTAAGGGTTGTAATACAAGAAAAATATGATCAGCTATATGTTTTATTTCAACCTCACTTTGTCCAATTCCCACTGTTTCAATAAAAATAAAATCAAAAAGATAAAACATGACTCTACAAACATCAAAGGTATATTTACTTAGTCCACCTAATTCTCTATCCGAAGCTTGACTTCTAAAATAAATTCGATTCTCTTCTATAGGAAGTTTTACTCTCGTTCTATCGCCTAATAATGAACCACCAGAAATTTCGCTAGAAGGATCTATAGCTAAGATTGCAATTCGTAAATCTTTGTTGTTTTTTAAAATTTCCAGAGCAAGCTTTCCAGTGAGTGTAGATTTTCCCGCACCAGGTGTTCCCGTAATTCCTAAGAAATATCCTTTTCTAGGAGAAATTTTTTTTAGATGTTCAATAATAAAATTTTTATAATCATAATATTCTTGTTTTGTATTTTCAAATATACTTATCAGTTTGGCTAAGCTAAATTTATCGCCAGTTAACGATTTCTCAGTTAGGTGTTTTAAAATTTCCGTTTTATCCATTATAGTAGGTATCATGTTAAAACTCTTCCTTTTTGAGATTCTTCAATTACATCCATGATTTTTTCCATAATTTCCACCAATTGATAATCTGATGGTGTAAAGACTTTTTTTACCCCAATTGAATACAATTTTTCAAAATCATCTTTTGGGATGATACCACCAACTACAATGGGGATTTCTTCAAAAGCATTGAATTTTTTTAATTCATCAATGATCTGTTGAGTGAGTTCCATATGAGAACCAGATAAGATGGAAACACCAATTATATCAGCATTTTCTTCTACGGCGGTATGAACGATTTCTTCTGGTGTTAAACGAATACCAGAATATACTACATCAAAACCACAATGTCTTGCTGCTACCGCTATCACTTCTGCCCCATTGGAATGCCCATCTAAACCAGGTTTACCTACAACAATTCGTGGTCGATGACCTCTTTCTTTTGTAAAGTTTTCAACCCTCTTTCTTATACGTTCTACACGTGCATCTTCAAGATAAAGGCGTTGACCTTCTATACCAGTTGGTGGTCTATACTCACCAAAAACTTCTCTTAAGGTATCTGCCCATTCTCCAGTTGTAACCCTTGCTAAAGCACATTCAATAGAAGCTGGCATGAGGTTCTCGCCTTTTTTCGCACATTCCCTTAAGTAATCTAAAGCTTCTTTTACCTTTTTGGGATCGCGATTTTTTTTCGTTCTTTCGAGAGCCTCCAAGGTTTTTCTCGCAGCTTCTGGATCTACTTTAAAGATTCCTCCATCGCCAGCTTGTAGAGGGGATGGTAATCCATCTGTCCATTTATTTAGTCCTACTACAATAATTTCGCCCGTATTAATTTTACTCATTCGTTCTGACATGGATCGAACTAATTGACTTTTAATATATCCAGATTCTACCGCTGCACGAATGCCTCCCATTTTTTGAATTTTTTCAATTTCTTCTCGAGCTTGTTCTTTTAGTTCATTAACTTTTGACTCAATTACAATACTACCATCAAAAATATCGGGATATTCTAACAAATCTGTTTCGTAGGCAAGAATCTGTTGAAGACGTAAAGACCATTGTTGATCCCATGGTCTTGGTAAAGAAAGTGCTTCATTCCAAGCGGGGAGTTGAAGAGCTCTACATCGAGCTTTCCTACTTAATGTAACCCCCAATGCTTCTATTAAGATTCTCCAAGCATTATTTTCTGGTTGTTTTTCAGTTAAACCAAGAGAATTTACTTGAACACCATATCGAAAAATTCTATATTTGGGATTTTTTACATTATATCTTTCTTTCGTAATCTCATCCCATAATTCTACAAAAGCACGCATCTTACACATTTCTTCTATAAATCTTATACCAGAATTTACAAAAAAACTAATTCTACCTACGATCTTTTCAAAATCTTCTTCTGATACTTTTTTTCTTTCTTTTATAGTATCAAGCAACCCTATTGCATTTGATAGAGCATACGCTAATTCTTGAACTGGAGTTGCTCCAGCTTCTTGTAAATGATAAGAACAAATATTTGATGGATTCCACTTAGGTATATAATTAATACAATATTCATACATTTCACTAATTAAACGAAAACTTGGTTCTGGGGGGAAAATATAGGTACCTCTTGCAAGATATTCCTTTACTAAATCATTTTGAGTTGTTCCTTGAAGTTGAGAGATATCTACTCCTCGTTCTTTTGCCAATGCTATATATAAAGCTAAAAGCCACATAGAAGTGGCATTGATAGTCATAGAAGTATTCATTTCTTCAATGGGAATGCCATCAAATAAGACATGAAAATCATCAAGAGAATTAATAGGAACTCCCACTTTTCCAATTTCCGGTCTTGATAAGGGATGATCTGATGAATAACCACATTGTGTAGGCAAATCAAATGCAATGGATAGTCCCGTCTGACCTCTCTTTAAACCCTCCCTATATAATTTATTTGTTTCCCATACATTGGTATGTCCCGCATATGTTCTAAAAATCCAAGGTTTATCTTTTGTTGGATTTCCATTTTCGTCATATAATATATGCTTTTTTTTTTGGTTTTCCATTATGACACTCCATATTAATAAATTTTAAAGTTTTATTTTATAAAAACCTAATCCGTAACAGCACCAAATTCCGCCGAACCTACTAATTTATAATACTTATACATAACACCCTGTTTATATTTTGGTTCTGGGGG
Organism: Leptospiraceae bacterium; assembly: GCA_041640315.1. Taxonomy (GTDB): domain Bacteria; phylum Spirochaetota; class Leptospiria; order Leptospirales; family Leptonemataceae; genus SKYB61. The sequence continues at coordinate 675 of JBEQAN010000100.1, read as the reverse complement.
TCTCCATTCTTTTTTTCTATTTTCTAATTCTTCATCAGATAAATGAACTTTTAATTCATTTTTATTCGCATCAATTGTGATTATATCCCCATCCTTTACGAGAGCTATTGGACCACCAACTGCTGCCTCTGGCGAAACATGTCCTACTACCATACCATATGTTCCCCCAGAGAATCTACCATCAGTAACTAATCCTACTTTATCTCCTAATCCTTTTCCAATAATGGCAGACGTAGGAGCAAGCATTTCCCTCATACCTGGACCCCCTTTAGGTCCTTCATAACGTATCACAATAATATCTCCTTCTTGAATTCGATTCGATAGAATTGCTTCCATACATTCTTCTTCTGAATTAAATACTTTTGCTGGTCCCGTTATGGATAAATGCTTAATACCAGAGATTTTAGCAACCGCCCCACCCGGAGCGAGATTCCCTTTTAGAATTACCAAATGACCTCTCTTGTATAAAGGATTATCTAATGGATATATCACATCTTGATTTTTGGGTATTTCTGGAGATATGTGTTTCAAATTTTCTTCTACTGTTTTTCCAGTAACCGTTAAACAATCCCCATGGATTAATCCCGCATCAAGTAAAATCTTCATAATTTTGGGTATACCCCCATATTGATGAAGATGTACGGCAAGATATTTACCCGAAGGCTTCATATCCGC
>JBEQAN010000099.1:0-5294 GCA_041640315.1 Leptospiraceae bacterium | reverse complement strand
GCAAAAGAAATAATAGAAATTGCAAAAAAAATAGAACAAAAAGTTGATGTGGTTAAAGTGGAAAAAATGGAAGCAACACCCGACCTCTTAATAGAAAAAGAAACAATGGTAATTTTAAATCAAGAAGAGTTGAAACAAATAGAAGAAGGTAAAAATACTAATGAAATCTTAGCAAAAAAACAAGAAGAAATAAAAGTTAAAGAAGAAGAAATAATTAAAAAAATTGAATCCATTGCATCTAAAAAAGAGTTAAAATCTGAAAATGAAATTAAAAACTATTACAATAAACTAGAAGTAATCACATTAAGAAATGGAAGAAAAATCAATGGTGCGGTAATCGCTCAAACGGGAGATATTTTGGTAATTCATACCACCAAAGGGGTAATAAGAGTTAAAAAAGATGAGGTAGAATCTCAAGAATTTAAATAAAATAAGCGCCCTTTTGGCGCTTTTTATTTTTTTAATTCTAATGGAGTATGAGAATATTAATATCTACCAATATTTAAGACCTAGACGAATATGTCTTTGTATTGGTTTAAGCGAAAAAGACATTCTCGAAGCCATAGATAAATACAAGATCACAAATTTTGAAGATTTACAAAATATTACTCAATGTTCCACCAACTGTGGCACTTGTGAAGACACTATAAGAAATATACTTTTGCAATATTTAAAAAAACTTTCATCTAAAGAATAATGTTACAACTCCATTATACTGCAAAGACTTTACTTAAAACTAAAGATAAAATTTCCCTTTACTAAATTCTATCTTTCTCCTATTAGATATATTAACTAGCTATTAAATATATTATAAAAAGATTGATGTATGGATATTAATAAATTTTATTGATTTACAAAGATTTTTTATGGATTTAAAATTTATAATTTTTTCTGGTGGACCAATTGTTTTTATTCTATTCATTTTACTCATTATCGTGCTTGTGATTATTGTTGAACGTTATTTATATTACAAACATTATAGAATTTTTTTAAAAAGTATACAAAATAAAATTATAGAAAAAGCAAACTCAAAATTTAATATAAATGAACTCTTTAATGAATTCATTTTAGAAAAGATCTATGTAGATAAATCATGGATTCACTTCTTTAATGAACTCCATGAAAAAAAAGAAACATATAAAAACCAACAAGAATTTGAAGAATTTTTCTACAGATTTTTAAATCAAGAAAGTTTAAAATTAGAAAAATTTTTAATTTACTTAGCAACCTTAGGAAATTTAAGTCCCTTCATAGGTTTACTTGGGACAGTGTTTGGTATCATTCGATCCTTTATGAATCTTGGAGAAACAAATATGGTAGAAATCAATCGTGGAATTGCAGAAGCTTTAGTTGCAACTGCCATTGGATTAATTGTTGCGATTCCATCTTCCTTTGGTTATAACATTTTTAAAAAAACTATAGATTCTATCTTCCTTGAACTCGAAAATATTAAAAGTTTGATCAAAACAAATTATTTAAGAATTTTATGAAACCATTAAAACGAACAGAGGATATAATAAGTAATATTAATATTACCCCTTTTACAGATGTTATTTTAGTTTTATTAATAATTTTTATGATATCTGCACCAAATATATTTTTATCTTCATTAGAAATAAGATTACCTAAGGGGGATAACACATCTTCTAAAATTCAATATAACGAAATCTTAGGAATCGATAAAAACGGAAATATCTATTATAAAAACAAATTAATTTCTAAAGAAGACTTAAAATCCATCTTTAAATTTAACGACGATAAAAAGACAAAAATTATTTTAATTAATGCAGATATAGAAACAAAACATGGAGATGTGATAGAAATCATTCAAATACTAAAAAGTTTGGATTTTACTAACATCTATGTGGGAACATCCAAATAGGGCTTTATTTTTCTATTTTTTTTTTACAGTTTTTAATATCCTTCAATTTTTAATTCTTTACTTATTAAAGAATAAAGTATATATATTTTATATATTTTATTTAATAATTCCACTTTTATTTTATATTATATATTACTATCACAAAGATAAATCACAATTTTATCAATTCAATAAAATGATAATCTTTATATTTTATTTACCATTATTAACAATTTTATTTTACTATCCCTATTCATTTTATTTTTTTTCTTCATCATTACTATATTTGAATCATCACTTTTATTCTAACAAAGACTTAATTATTTTTAATATATTTTTTATACTGGGGACAATAATTTTATCATTTTACAACGATACATTAGACTATCTATATTTTAGTTTAAAAATGTTGGAATATATATTATTTAATATAGTTTTAATAGTTTACAAAAATAAAAAAAAAGAAATCAATTCATAATAATGAAATAATGAATTGACACATAGTATTCATATAGGATTTTTAGCATTTTGAATAAAAAATGTAAATTTAAAACATTTTATTTACTTATAAAGGAGATATAAATGAAACAAGAGACTCTTGCATTACATGCGGGACAAATTCCAGATCCTACAACAAAATCCAGAGCAGTACCTATTTATCAGACCACTTCCTATGTTTTTGATAATACAGAACATGCAGCCAATTTATTTGCTTTAAAAGAATTTGGAAATATCTATACAAGAATTATGAATCCTACTACTGATGTTTTGGAAAAAAGGGTTGCTTCTCTTGAAGGTGGTGTTGCAGCATTAGCTACATCCTCTGGTCAAGCAGCTATAACCATTTCCATTATGAATATAGCAACTGCTGGTGATGAAATTGTATCATCAAGCAGTTTATATGGTGGGACTTATAATTTATTTCATTATACACTACCACAAATGGGCATAAAAGTACATTTTGTGGATCCCGCAGTTCCAGAAAATTTTCAGAAAGCTATTACTCCTAAAACAAAATTAATTTTCGCAGAAACCATGGGGAACCCCGGTTTAGACGTATTAGATTTTGAAGCGGTAAGCGAAATTGCACATAAAAATGGCATACCTCTAATCATTGATAATACTGTAGCAACGCCTTATTTATGTAGACCTATCGATTTTGGTTGTGATATTGTTGTGCATTCCGCAACAAAATTTATAGGGGGACATGGAACATCCATTGGTGGTATTATTGTAGATTCGGGCAAATTTGCTTGGAATCAAGGCAAACATCCCGTTATGACAGAGCCAGATCCCTCTTATCACGGATTAAGATATTGGGATACTTTTGGTAATTTTGAACCCTTCGGTGGTATCAACATTGCTTATATCATTAAAGCTCGTGTTCAATGGTTAAGAGATATTGGTGCAAGTATGAGTCCATTTAATGCTTGGTTATTTCTACAAGGTTTAGAAACCTTACATCTTAGAATGGAACGACATAGTCAAAATGCATTAAAGGTTGCTGAATTTTTACAAAGTCACCCCAAAGTAAAAAAAGTCATCTATCCAGGGTTGCCGGATCATCCTACCTATAATTTAGCAAAAAAATATTTTCATCGCGGTCTATATGGTGCATTGGTTGGCTTTGAATTAAAAGGTGGTATTGAAGATGGTAAAAAATTTATTAATAATTTAAAACTCATTTCACATCTTGCAAATATTGGAGATGCAAAATCCTTGGCTATACATCCCGCTTCTACTACCCACTCTCAATTAACGCCAGAAGAACAGTTAAGTGCAAGGGTCACACCTTCATTTATCAGGCTTTCCATTGGAATTGAAGCAATTGAAGATATCATAGAAGACATCAAACAATCCTTAGATAAAATTTAAAATATGGCAAAAAAATATTATTCCGAAACGGGATTTGTTACAACAAAAACAGTTCGTTTGCCTGGAATAGAAACTACATTTGGATATAAATTCCCCTATATTGATATCAATTATTTAACACTTGGGAACTTAAATTCCAAAAAAGATAATGTTATTTTAATTACCCATGCTTTATCTGGAAATGCATTGGTTGCTGGTCAAGATAGAGAAACTGGAGCTATTGGATGGTGGGATGATTATGTAGGACCAGGAAAAGCCATTGACACGAATCGTTTTTTTGTCGTCTGTTCAAATGTAATTGGTGGTTGTAATGGATCTACTGGTCCGACCTCTATCAACCCCCTCACAAATGAACCCTATAATATGCAATTTCCACCAATTACAATTCAAGATATGGTAAAAGCACAATCGCTTTTAATGGATTATCTTGGAATTGAGAAGATCTTTGCAGTAATTGGTGGTTCTATGGGGGGTATGCAAGCTTTAACATGGGCTCTTCATTATCCTAATCGTGTAAATTTATGTATCCCCATTGCTACATGTATGGCACATAATGCAATGCAAATTGCTTTTAATGAAGTAGGAAGACAAGCTATTATGTCGGATCCTAACTGGAACAATGGGAATTATACACCAGATAAGCGCCCCGAACATGGATTGGCTGTTGCAAGAATGATTGGTCATATCACCTATTTAAGCGCAGAAATTATGGAAAAAAAATTTGGAAGAAAACCACAACGAAATCCTCTACCCTCAGATATATTTCCCATTTTCTTTTCCGTAGAAAGTTATCTTCAATACCAAGGAGAAAGTTTTGTAAAAAGATTTGATCCGAATTCATATCTATACATTACAAAAGCATTGGATATGTTTGACTGGTTTCAAAACATTGACAATGTAGAAGAAGCAATTGATAAAATTAAATCAAAATTCTTAGTAATAAGTTTTGAATCAGACTGGTTATACCCACCAGAACAATCAAAACAAATGGTAAAACTATTAAAACGTGCTAACAAATCTGTAACCTATATGAATTTAAAAACTCCTTATGGACATGATTCCTTTTTAATACCAAATAATGAACTTTCTACTATATTAAATTCATTCCTTGATTTAGAGTATAAGAATTTAACGAGTACAGGAGAAACCTTAAATGTTATATGAAAAAGTCTATGATAAAGTTAAAGAATGGATTCCTCATGGTTCAAAAGTTCTTGATCTTGGAACGGGTGATGGAACATTTTTAAAAGAATTGATTGACTCTAACAAAATCATAGGAGAGGGTGTTGAAATTGATCCTATACTTGTATCAAAATGTATTCAAAAAGGATTAGTAGTACATCAAGGCGATATAATGGATGGATTAGATCAATATGGATATCAATCTTTTGATTATATATTACTCTTAGGAACATTTCAAGAATTATATGATCCTAATAAAATTCTTGAAGAAGTATTTCGTGTTGGAAAAAATTTAATAATATCCTACAATAATTTTGCTTATTGGAATATCCGTTTTCAATTAATGTTCTTAGGTAGAACACCAATTACACCAGAT
>JBEQAN010000098.1:0-5323 GCA_041640315.1 Leptospiraceae bacterium | reverse complement strand
GAACTAAATCTTTTAGAATTATTGAAATTATCCGCCACTGATTCCATCAAAAATCATAATTTTATATATGAGCCTTATTTAACTTTAAAACAAAAATCCTATACTTATAACGAATTAATTTTATTTATTAATTGTGAAGCAGAAAACCCTGATTTCATTAAAGATGAAGCTGGAAAATTTAAATTTATTAAAAAAGAAGTTTTTTTAGTAAAAGAAAATAATAATTCTTTGTGCTATTTTAAAAATAGAGAGAATACCTTATTACTAGAAACAAATCCCAATTATTGGCCTATAAGTAATAACGATGAATTTAGCATTTTTATAAAATTTAAACCATTTGTTTCTTTAAAAGATCAAATTCTATGGGATTGGAGCTCATATACTCAAGAAGAAATTAAAACATTTCGCATATCATTATTTAAAAATCAAATACAAATTAACATTAGTAATATTATAAAAATACAAAATGAATATAAAAATTATATTTTGAATATTGATGATGTTAATTTTAATTCTTGGAATCATTTATTTTTTACCTACAGTAACAAAAATAAAATCATAAAAATTTATTTAAATGAACAAATTAAAAAAATTATTACTCTACCAGAGAAAACATTCTTAGATTTTAATTCTATTCATATTGCTCCAATACGTATTGGATACAAATTCTTAGGTTATTTGGATGATATACTAATACTAAACAAATCCTATGATGAACCAATTAATAAAAGGCAATTCGAAAAAATCAAAGTCAATATCAACTCTGGAAGGATCAACCAGCATTTACGAACAATTGTTTCACCTATTATATACATATCCCAAGATACTTTAAAAGTTCATTTAAACTATCGCTTGAATCAACCAGAGGGAACCATCTTAAAAATTTACTATAGATTTTCTAAGGATTTAAATCAATTACACTATACTACTTGGAGAGAAATCTCTTTGAATTCTAAAACATATACTTTTGATTATAATATGATAAATCCATATTTACAATTTCGCATCGATATGCTTTATGATAGCGAAGGTCAAGTTGCACCTATAATTTATTCTCTTAATTTAAAAAGAGAAACAATCAATCCACCTCCAGCCATCTCTAATTTAAAAATTATTAAAGAATTATCTAATGAAAATCAAATCTGTCTTGAATGGCAGAGACATCCTGATGAAACTATTGAAGAACTTGGTGGATATAAAATCCATATTGGGATCTACCCAGAAGCATCAGAGCTTGTTTTAGATGAACTTCTAAAAGATAATCAATGGATTCCTATTAATAAAAAAAATTTGGATTTTCCAATGACAAAAGAAGAAGAATCCTTAGAAAAACTTAGACCTGTTTATTGGAATCAATACAAAAATACACATATCAGAGTTATATTAACAAAAGATATTTTAGAACATTATGCCAATAAAAGATTAGAACAAAATGACTTAGCAATTACAAGAATTAAGCTTTTTTTTGAAAAAGATGTGATTTATTACTTTCGAATCTCAAGTTATATTTATGATAAAAATCTTTCTAGTCCCTTATCAAAAGCAGTTCAATATAGTTTTTAATTTATAAAATGTTTTATAAAATAATTACAAGAATTCTTTTATTATCAAAAGTTAACAAAGAAAATTCATAGATTTTTAAATGAAACAAAAGAAAAATCATATTAACTCAAAGAAGAAGTGAATTTTATCATTGCCGATTATAAGAATTGAACATTTTTTATTTACAGCGATATGACATTTTTTTTTTTGGACGTATCCTGACAATATTTTTTCTTAATTTGTTCCAAGTTCATAGTCAGGTTCATTGAAAAACAAAAAGGAGCACCTAAATGAGAGAACATGAACTAAAGCTTTTAAATCAAAAACAAGGTTTATATAATCCAGAATACCAAAAAGACTCCTGTGGAGTTGGTTTTGTTGCTGATTATACGGGAAAAAAATCCAGAAAAATCATCGATTTGGGTTTAGAAGTTTTAAAACGAATTGAACATAGAGGTGCTGTGGGTGCAGATCCCGAAACTGGCGATGGAGCAGGGATACACATTCAAATTCCAGATAAATTTTTTAGAAAAATATTAGATAACGAAACAAAAATCAAACTTCCACCATACGGAAGATATGCAGTGGGTTTTTTCTACATGCCAAGAAAAAAATCTGTTAGAGAAAAAGTACAAAACATCATAGAAAAAGTAGTTGAAGACGAAGGTCAAAAATTTCTTGGATGGAGAGAAGTTCCCATCAACGATCAATATTGCGGTGAGCTTGCAAAAAAAACCTTACCTTTTTTTATGCAAGGTTTTATTGAAGCTAATAGTTCCATCAAAGATCAATCTGAATTTGAACGAAAACTATTTTTGATTCGAAGAGTTATCGACAGAAGAATTCGATCAGAATTAAAATTAGATAGAAGTCAATATTATGTGCCTTCATTTTCCAGTAAAACGATTATATATAAAGGAATGTTAAAAGCGGATCAAATTATTCATTTTTACCCAGACATCACTGATCCCGATATGGAATCTGCCTATGCAATGATTCATATGCGTTTTTCTACTAATACCTTACCGACTTGGGATTTAGCTCAACCCTTTAGAATGATTGCTCATAATGGGGAAATTAATACCCTCAGAGGGAATGTAAATTGGATGTCCGCAAGACAAATGGTAATGGAATCCCCTTATTATGGTAAGGATTTAAGAAGAATGCTCCCCATTATTATGGAAGGACAAAGTGATTCCGCTACCTTTGATACAGTAGCAGAACTTCTTTATATGGCAGGTAGATCCCTTCCTCATGCCATTATGATGATGATTCCAGAAGCATGGTCTAAAAATTATGAAATGGATGAGGAAAAGCGGGCTTTTTATCAATACCATGCAATGTTAATGGAACCGTGGGATGGTCCAGCGGCTATAGTTTTTTCTGATGGAAATGTAATAGGTGCAACCCTTGATAGAAATGGATTAAGACCCGCTCGATATATCGTAACTAAAGATAATTTAGTAATTATGGCATCTGAGGTAGGAACTATACCCTTAGAACCTCAAAATATTTCTAAAAGTGGAAGACTTCAACCTGGAAAAATGTTTTTTATAGATTTAAATGAAGGGAGAATCATAGACGACGAAGAGATTAAATCTAAAATTGTAAGACAAGCACCTTATAAAGAATGGATCCAAAAATACATGATTCGTCTCGAAGACTTACCAGATCCCGCCTTTGTTCATCAACCAGATCACTCAACTATAGTTGAAAGACAAAGAATTTTTGGTTATACCTCAGAAGAAGTCTATACCATCATTAAACCAATGGCTGAAAAAGGAGAAGAACCAGTTGGAGCCATGGGAGATGATGTAGCCCTTGCAATTTTATCTTCTGAGCCACAACCATTATTTCGATATTTTAAGCAACAGTTTGCTCAAGTTACCAATCCACCAATTGATCCCATTAGAGAAGAATTGGTAATGGATTTAGTAGGATACTTAGGACCCGAAGGGAATCTCTTAGACGAAAGACCAGAATATGCCCATAGAATTGAATTAAAAAACCCTATTTTAACTAATAATGATCTCGAAAAAATTCGAACCATAAAAACAGGAATTTTTAAAACCATCACTATCAATATATTATTTGATCCAGATCAAAAACATGGAATGAGAAACCGTTTAGATCAAATCTGTGATGAAGCAGCAGAAGCTGTAAGAAAAGGTTACAATATCATTATTCTCTCCGATAGAGGTGTTGCAAGAAATATGGCACCCATTCCAAGTTTACTTGCAACCGCTGGTGTTCATCATTTTTTAATCCGAGCGGGACTTAGAACAAAAGCTAGTATTATTGTAGAATCTGGCGAACCTAGAGAAGTTCCTCATTTTGCTATGTTAATTGGTTATGGGGCTAATGCAATTAATCCCTATTTAGCATTCGAAACATTATACGATCTCGTACGACAGGGTCAACTCGGAGATATTAAAGATTATAGAGAAGCAAGAAAAAAATTCATTAAAGCTGTACAAAAGGGTCTATTAAAAATCTTTAGCAAGATGGGGATATCAACCTTACAAAGTTATTGTGGCGCTCAAATTTACGAAGCAGTGGGATTGGATTCAGAATTGATTAATCTGTACTTTACTGGAACTCCTACACATATTGAAGGTCTAAGCTTAGAAATGTTAGAAGAAGAAGTTCTAAGAAGACATAAGAAAGCTTATGATACAAATCTTATTCCCGGCGAACTTCATCCCGGGGGAATTCATTATTGGAGAAAACATTCTGAATCTCATTTGTGGACCCCCATGACCATATTTAAATTACAACACGCAACCCAAACAAATAACTATGAACTTTATAAAGAATTTAGTCATGATGTATATAACAGCAATAAAGACAAAATTACTTTAAGAAGTTTATTTGAACTAAACTATAGCGATAATCCAATCCCCATAGAAGAAGTGGAACCTATAGAAGAAATTCTAAAAAGATTTCAAACTGGTGGTATGAGTTTTGGAGCCTTATCTTGGGAAGCACATGTAAATATTGCTATAGCTATGAACCGAATAGGAGGAAAATCCAATAGTGGCGAAGGGGGAGAAGATTCCTCAAGATATAAACCACTACCCAACGGAGATCTATCAAAAAGTGCCATTAAGCAAGTAGCCTCAGGACGATTTGGTGTAACTGCTAACTATCTTGTAAATGCAGATGATTTACAAATTAAAATTTCCCAAGGTGCAAAACCAGGCGAAGGTGGACAACTTCCAGGATTTAAAGTAGACAAAATCATAGCAAGGTTAAGACACTCTACGCCGGGTGTAACATTGATTTCACCGCCGCCACATCATGATATTTATTCAATAGAAGATTTAGCACAATTAATATTTGATTTAAAAAATATCAATCCTACTGCAAGAATTAGTGTTAAATTGGTATCTTGTGTAGGGGTAGGAACAGTTGCAGCGGGAGTTGCAAAAGCCCATGCAGATCATATTTTGATTGCTGGACATGACGGCGGTACCGGAGCAAGCCCAATTTCTTCTATGCACTATTCAGGAACACCATGGGAAATTGGTCTTTCAGAAACTCAGCAGACCTTATTAATACAGGGTTTACGCGATCGTGTGACACTGGCTGTTGATGGTAAAATTATGACGGGCTTAGATGTAATCTATGCAGCCTTACTTGGGGCTGAAGAGTTCGGTTTTGGTACCGCAGCCATGATTACACAAGGATGTATTTTAATGCGAAAATGCCATCTCAATACTTGTCCAGTAGGTGTTGCAACCCATAATCCCGTTTTAAGAAAAAAATTCTTTGGTAAACC
>JBEQAN010000097.1:0-5332 GCA_041640315.1 Leptospiraceae bacterium | reverse complement strand
CAATGTTTGTTTTCATAATGTATACCTCCTGTAAATTCCATATGATTTTACAACAAAAATATGATTCAAATTACAGGAGATTATCTTTTTTTGATCAGACACAATTATTGTACATTACGGATAATTTTTTTCAAATTTGCAAAAAATAGATTGAAAATATAAAAATTATAGTTCATATAGTTAAAAAAATTTTCAGTATGAATTTATTATAATTAAGGGAGGATAAAAAATGAAATTAAAACTAAAAGGTTGTTATTATATTACCCATTTAGACAACTTATCATCAATTTTAGATAATGGTATTTTATGCCACAATATAGTAGAAAAAGAAAGGATTAATTATTTTCCTATTTATGATCCATATATAGTAACTAAAAGAAAACAAATAGAATTCAATAATGGTAAACGTTTAGGGGATTATGCAAATTTGTATTTTCAACCACGCAATGCGATGCTTTATCGTGTTTTATTAGATGAAAACATAAAAGATGATATAATTATTATTGGAATAAAAGAGGAGATATTACATAGAAATGATATTTATATAACAGATGGTAATGCATATAGTAGTAATACAAAATTTTTTTCAACTAAAGATACAGCGTTTAATATTATTAAAAGTATACAGAATAAAGTTGATAAAGATTGGTGGTTGCCAAATGATCCTTCAAAGAGAGAATTAATGGCAGAATGTTTAGTTCCTAAAAAAGTATCTAGAGAGTATTTTAGTGAAATTTATGTTCCAAATTTGGAAGTAAAAAATAAAATAAAAGATATTTGTGATAAGTATAATATACAAATTATACAACAACCAGAGATATTTTTTTTACCAACAAAAGAAATAAAGCTTACAGATAACCTTTCTTTAATACAAGGTGATATGTTTTTTTCTAGATTACAAACCCTCACCATTAGTGTAAATACCGTTGGTGTTATGGGTAAAGGGCTTGCATCAAGAACAAAATATCAATTCCCAGATGTTTATGAAAAATATCAGCATTTATGTAAAGATAAAATCTTAAAAATGGGTAAACCTTACATTTATAAAAGAGAATTACCTTCTTATTCTACTTTAATAGAGGATGGAGACGAATTTAATTATAATAACTCTCAGACATGGTTTCTTCTATTCCCAACAAAAACCCATTGGAGAAATAATTCCGATATAAAGGGTATAGAAAAAGGTTTACAATGGCTTGTTGAAAATTATAAAAAGGAAGGTATATTATCATTAGCTTTACCAGCCTTAGGATGTGGACTTGGTAATTTGTCATGGGAAATTGTAGGTCCGATGCTTTGTACCTATTTACAAATATTAGATATAAAAGTGGATTTATTTTTACCATTAGAAAAAGATATTCCAGAAGAACAATTGAGTAAAGAGTTTCTTATTAGATAAAAGATTATAAGAAATTTTAGAAAAAAGCTTGCAATAGTTAAGCTATAATAATAATTCAATAAAAATTATTATATATAGGGTAAACAAAATGCCTACACAGAAAACAATTATCATACAAGAAGTATATAAAATTTTAAATAACTCGCCAGATGGAATAAGGTATATGGATTTAGTAAATGCTATACACGATAGTTTACCAAATATCAATATTGGAAGCATTCATGCCACGATTTGTAATTTAAAAAAAAATAGATGAAGGAAATTTTCAAGATATTGTCATACCAGAAAAAGGATTATATATCTTAAAAAAATATTTTGAAGAAGAAAGATATACAACAGAAGATACAATTTCAGAAGAAGATTTTTATCAAAGTTTTACTGAGTATTTAATATATGAATTGGAGGAATGTAATAAGGCTATTCCATTAGGTGGAAATAAGTTTCAAGATAGATGGGGTACACCAGATGTAATAGGTACTTATAAAGTATTAGGGATTGGATCAATTCAACCTCCTGTTGAAGTAATTAGCGCAGAAATTAAAACTAATAGTAATCAACTTATTACTTCATTTGGTCAAGCTTGTTCATATAAACTTTTTAGTCATAAAGTTTATTTAGTAATACCAGAAGATTCTCCCGAAAAGGATATAAAACGAATTGAATCATTATGTATAAAATTTGGGATTGGTTTAATTTTATTTAATAAGAACAATAAGGATAATCCTAATTTTAGAATTTTAACAAGAGCAATTAAAAGTGAACCAGATTATTTTTATTTAAATAAGAATTTAAAAATAATTGAAAGAGAAGCACGTGATTTATTATAACAATAATATAATTATATCAGTATATAAAATTTAAATTTACTAAAAAGAATTTTAAAATAAAAATTAGAAACTTTTTTTATAACTTTTTAAATCATTTTATAACAAAAATTCTATTTAATTGAGTTATCTTACTTTGAACAAACAAAATAAGGAATGCGAATGTTTAGAAAACCACCGTCAAAAACCTATTATACCCATATGGTCGTAAATATTTCTATTTTGTTATCTGAAATACCTTCAATTTTTTGTATTTATATCGTGGGTTGAGGTAGGTGTTAGCATTTGTTCATTTATTACTTTTATTAAGTAATAGAATATTATCTTGAGTTCTAATTCCATTAAAAATTTCTTGTTTTAGTGTCTTTACTGATATAAATTTCATGTATAAAAAAATTCCAATAATTTTTTTCATAGATTAAAGAAATTAAGTTGAAATTTTTAAAAAAAGGGTTTATAGTGATATTTAACAATTTATGCAAAAAATTTGGATGATTGGGTGTAAATAACGATGACAAGAAATAAAATTATGGTTTATAATCCAGATATACTAAAAAAATTAAAAGAAACATATCCTTATAGATGGGATAAAATAAAATCTAATCAAAAAGAATTATGGCTTAGTAAAAAAACACTTCCTACATACAAACAATTAGTGGAAATTTCTAAGATTTTTAACATTCCTTTTGGATATTTATTTTTGGAGGAACTTCCAGAGAAAAGACTACCTATTCCATATTTTCGCACAGAGGGGAATTTCCAAGAATACTCTGATGAACTGTATGATACTGTCATGTTGGTATCAAAATTACAAATCTGGGCGAAGGAAATATTAGAAGAATGGGGTCATTCTACTTTACATTTTGCAGGCAAATATAATAAAAAATATAACAAGAAAGAAATTATTAATGAAATGAAATTATTATTAAATCTCAAAGAAGGATGGGCATCTCAATTCAAAACATGGTATGAAGCATTTAAATATCTTACAGAAAAATTAGAAGAATTGGGAATTTTTGTTGTTATTAACGGAGTAGTAGGTAATAACACACATAGGAGTCTGGATGTAAATGAATTTCGCGGTTTTGTTTTATACGATCATCTTGCTCCTTTTATATTTGTGAATAATAATGATTTTATCAGTGCTAAGATTTTTACTTTGATTCATGAATTTGTACATATTTTAATTGGAGAGAGTGCCTCTTTCGATTTAAAAAATTTAATACCTGCAAATAATCATATAGAAAAATTTTGTAATGAATGTACCGCTGAATTTTTAGTTCCTGAGAATGAACTTAAAAACATAAAAATACAAGATCCCATTGATTTTGAAGTAATCGCAAAACAATTTAAAGTAAGTCAAATTGTAATAGCTCGACGTTTACTGGATATAGGATACATCAATCAAGAAAGATTTATAGAGTTTTATAATGACTATAAAAATAAAATTTATAAACGTAAAGAATCAAAAGGTGATAATTTTTATAAAATAGCAGAATATCGTTATAGTAAGAGATTTTTAAATATTCTTAAATATGCATTAGAAAGCGAAACAATATTTTTAAGAGATTTATATCAACTCTTAGATCTTAACCAAAAAACTATCGAAAAATTATTAAAAGTAAGTTAAATAAATATGCTAAAATATGTACTTGCTGCAAATGTTTTTATGACAGCAGCGAGAGATTATTATTCTTTTGACTTTGGTAACACATTTTGGAATTTTTTATTAGAAAATGCCAAAAAAGGTGTTTTATGTTCTATTGATAAGGTATTAGAAGATATTGAACGCGGAAATGATAAATTAAAAGAATGGGCGAAGAATGAATTCAAAAATTTTTTTTATGCAACCAATAATAATGAGGTTCTTTCTCATTGTAAAGAAATTGTAAATCATGTTCAAAAAAATCAAAATTATTTAGATAAAGCCATTGTAGATTTTCTTAGAGAAGATAATTCTGATGCTTTTGTAATAGCTTTTGCAAAATCTATGAACATAATAGTTGTTACTAACGAAAGTTACAATCCACAAGCAAAAAGAAAGGTATTAATACCAGTCGTATGTAAAGATTTTCGTATAGAAACTATCAATATATTTGGCATGTTAAAAAATTTAAATTTCAAATGCTAAATTTGTAAATGATTATAATATAAAATATACTGTAATAAAATATTCTATTATCTACTATCATAAAAACATCATTGAATCAAATCGAATTCATACAAAAAACTTTTATAAGAGCCAGATATACATTATGATATTCTGATAAAATATTATAATAAATATAAACAAATTAGAAATGTTAGTTAAAAATAATAAATGATATTGATTTAATAAATACTTTCAATAATCCATTTTCTTTTAGAAAATCAAATGAATATGGTACGTAAGAAAATTTAGTAAAAAATATATATCATAAAATTTTTATATAAAAAAATATAACTATTATTTAAATAACAAGTAGAAAAAATCAAGTAGGTTGTATTAATTGAACTTGATTTTATATTTTGTATTTTTCTAAAAAATCCTCTAAATTCCTAAGACCCCATCCAAAAACTTTCACCCAACAGCCTGATAAACCCCACTCATTCGTAGATACACCCACCTTGACGGATGATACAGCCACACCCTCTGTGCATAATTATGTAATGGGCGTTGGGCTGGTGGGGGTGTTTCGTTCAGTATTGGTTTTGGTATGATTATGTCTATTTCGGGTTGTTGGCTTTCTTCCATTTCCCAGTCCAGCATGATTCTTAAAAGATAACTCATAGAATAACCCAGAGAAAACCTTAGATTATACAAATTCCCCGAATAGGTAGGATTTATTGTAATCCAATATCGTTTATACTTTTTTGTTTGGGGTTGATAGTCAATTGTCATTGTTCGTTTTATGTCAATATTTTTAATTTGATATAAATATTTTAAATATTTGGATAATAAATATAAAATCGTTTTGGAAATATCACCATTATAACGGGTATTTGCAAGATGTTTTAAATAATTATAATGCATGGGTTTTAGATGAATACAGACTCTGTGTGTTTTTTTTTGCTTTGAATCGGATATGTTGTTCCTTCACATAATTATAAATACCCTTTTTGTTGAATT
>JBEQAN010000096.1:0-5335 GCA_041640315.1 Leptospiraceae bacterium | reverse complement strand
CTCTTGCTCTTGCAAAGACTTCTTTGTATCAAGGCTTTTTCTATGGTGGATATTTTATTTCAGCCTTGATATATCATCCCGCTGCTGCTGATCATAGACTTTTAACTGTAGGTTTTATTTATCCAGCATTGCTTTATTTTTTACAATTTATATTTTTATTTCCAGAGAATACTTGGCCACGAGTTCAAAAAGCTTTTTTATATATTCAGTGGATTATTGGTTTGTCTCTTTTAGGAATTTTTTACTATTTAACAAGAACTGCTGATTATAAATTTCATTTTACAGGTCACTATTGGGATTACGATGCAGAGTTTATCAGTAAAATTGTAGCATATTTTATCATGCTTTATATTCTACTAAATCTTATAATTGGAATAATAAAAATTATTAAATATCGTAAGGAAAAAAAATATAGAAATGCTCTTATACTGTATGTAGTAACAATGATGATTGGCACAATTGCTCCGGGTGCTCTAAATACTTTAAGTCGAGATGGTGTTGTATCAAGAGGAATCTTTTTAAACGTTTTAGTAATATCAGTTGTAACAATGCTTTTTATCTTAACTATACTATATATAAACGTGACAGAAGATAGAACTACTTTCATGGCTAAGATTATTGGCATCACTTTAGTGACGTTTTTATTTTTAATGCAAGGTTTAGCTTACATTACCCTTGGAGATAAAGAAAAAGAGTTTGATGCATTAAAAATAGAACATGTAGAAAAGGCTATTATAACGCAAATTTATAACCCGGAGATGGTCTATCTTTTTAAGTATAATTTAAATTCTCAAGAACATGATTATTTATATTTAAGGGATGATTATTTTAATAGTCCAGAGAATAGCAAAGTTAACTTTGAATATTTACTAGCAGATTTAGAAAATACTTCTTTTTATGAAAAGATTAAAAACTATAATGGAACTAATTTTAAAGAATACGTTGAAAAAGAGCTTAGTAAAAGTTCTGATTATTTTATTGCATATAAGTATAGTATTCTTGAATTTTTGAAAAATTATAATAAAGATCCAGTTTATCTAAAAGAAGATTTGTTAAAATACTTTGATAAACTTAATCAGTTAACTTTTGTACATTATAATAGAATTAGTTTCATCCATAATAAAACTTTTCGTGATGATGTAGTTAAGTACCTTAAAAAGACCCCAAAAGAATTTCAACCGTTTGCAGAAGTTATAAAGGAATTGTTAAAAAACAATCAAAATGATGAACCAAAGGTATTAAAACAAAAAATTTATGAATATTTAGCACCTCTAAGACCCCACAAAATTCGGACTTATAGAGCTAGTAAAGATGGTTTCACGCATTTTGTAAGTTTTGTGGAATATGATGCGAAGAAAAATATTATCTATGAGGGAGGATTTCGATATTTAGATTATAGATTGTTTATTCATAAATCTGCTCTCCAACAAACTATTATCTTTTTGATTATATTTTTTGTTATTACAATTTTTTATCCACTATTTTTCAAAGGAAGTTTAATAAAACCATTAGATGAACTTTTAGAAGGAGTTAAAAATGTTAATAAGGGGGATTTAACAGTAAAAGTGCCAGTATATGTGCAAGATGAAATTGGATATTTGGCAACATCATTTAACAAAATGGTGGTTTCTATTCGAGAAGCAAAAGAGCAATTACAAGATTATGCTAATAACCTAGAAGAAAAAGTAAGAGAAAGAACGGCAGAGCTAAATGCTTCTTTACAAGAAATTCGACAATTGAAGCAAAAACAAGATGGAGATTATTATTTAACTTCATTATTATTAACCCCATTAATGTTAAATTTAAATAAATCGAAGAATGTATTAACTGATTTTATAGTAAAACAATATAAAGAGTTTGAATTTAGAGGAAAGACTTCAAGAATTGGAGGAGATATTTGCGTTGTTGGAAATTTAAGATTAGGTAAGTCTAAGGATAATTATAAACGATATATTGTAGCAATGAATGGTGATGCAATGGGTAAATCTACACAAGGTGCTGGAGGTGCATTAGTAATGGGGGTTGTAATGAATGCAATTATGGCTCGCTCTGCAAGAGGTGATAGAGTTTTAGATGTAACACCTCAAGAGTGGTTAACAGAAATTTATGAAGAAATTCATAAGGTATTCTCTGCTTTTAATGGAAGTATGTGTATCTCCTGCGTAATTGATGTAATAGATGAAGAAACAGGAAAAATGTATTATTTTAATGCTGAGCATCCTTACCAAATTTTATACCGAAAAGGAAAAGCTTCTTTTATCGAAGAAGAGTTAAAATTAAGAAAACTTGGTTTAGAAAGTGAATACCCATTCGAAGTTCAAACATTTCAGCTTGAACCAGGCGATGTTGTAATTGCTGGTTCTGATGGTAGAGATGATATTGAAATTGAAAAAAGTGATGAAGGAATCCGTGTAATTAATGAAGATGAATATTTAATTTTAAGGATTGTAGAAGAAGCAGAGGGAGATCTACAAAAGATATTTGAAGGTATCCAAAAATATGGCAATCTAACTGATGATATTTCATTATTAAGAATTGCGTATTTACCCATAAAAGCAGAAGAAAAAGATGCCCAACGTATACAACAAGTTGTTACAATTGAAAAAGAAAAAGAGCAGAAAATTTTAGAAGAAGAACAAAATAAAAAACAAAAATTAAATGTTATAGTTTTAGATGGTGATAATCCAGAAGAAGTAGTTCAAGAATTAGAATTTGAAGAAGTTTCGCAAGAAGAGAATATAAATGATTTAGACTTTCATGACTTAATAAGAAAAGGAAATGAATTCATCAAATTAAAGCAAGAAGATGAAGCATTAAAATATTTCCAAAAAGCTTACGAGATAAATCCCAATGATTTAGAATTAAATAAAAATATAGCATATTTAACATATAAACTTAAAGATTATGAAAAAGCCAAAGATTTGATAGAGAAATACTTAAAACAAGATCCCAATGTTGATGATTTCTGGTTATATTTGTCAATCTATTACAAAAAGAAAGGAAATTTACATAAGGCCCTTGAAACAATAGAAAAAGCATATGAGCTAAGTCCCAAAAGGGTAGCAATTTTGTTACAATTAGCAGATGTGCATTATTTATTGAACCATTTTGGAAGAGCCAGAATTTTCTTAGAAAGTATTTTTGAACTCAATCCTTCAGAAGAACAATTAAAACAAGCAAGTGTATTACAAAAAAGAATTGAAAATAAAATTGCTTCATTAAAATCTAGCTTGTAATTTTATCCTTAGGAGCAAAGTTGAAAATTACATTTGAAGAAATTTATAATAAAATTCAATCAATTACTAAGGATATTCACGAGCTTGAAAGTTTAAAAAAACGTATTCCTACAAATAGGTTTTACAGTTTAGATCTTCATTTCGCATTTGATAAGATTATTAATGAATTGATAAATCAAAAATTAGAATTAGAACAGTTGGAAATTGAAAATCCCCCTGAAGAACTAATTCAAAACATATTTACTGTAGATTTAGCGACTGCCTCTTCTATCCATGTCACTCAACCCAAAATATTAATAGAAGAAAAAGATAAAAAAGTTTTAGAGTTTTTGAGAGCTTTACCAAAAACAGAAATCCATTTACACATGGAAGCATGTATTTCTAAAGAAACTATTATAAAAATATTAAAAAGTCATAAAGAATCCATTAATGAAGAAGAAGTAGAAAAACTATATCAATTTAAAAATTTAAATGAATTTATAAAATTATTTTTATTTATTTTAGATGCAATAAAAAAACCAGAGGATTTTGAATTTATATTTGAAAATTTAAAGAATTATTTAATTCAAAATAATATAAAATATGCAGAAGTATTTTATGCTCCCTCTAGATTAATCCAAAATGGTTTAGATTTTAAAGAAATTGCAAAGACCTTAGATTTTCTCGCTAAGGAATGTAAACTAATGGGCGGACCAGAAGTAAAATTTTTAGTTGATGTGTCTCGAACATTTGGTAAAGAAAACGCAAGTCGGAATTTAAAACTTTTATTGGAAGCAAAAACAGATTCCCATATTGGAATTGGTCTTGGAGGGGCCGAGTTGATGGGACCCGCAAGAGATTTTAAAGATGTATTCGCACAAGCAAGAGCAGAAGGATTACATTGTGTAGCTCATAGTGGAGAAGATGATGGACCGTGGTCTATATGGGATACAGTAAAAATTTTAAAAGCGGAGCGAATCGGTCATAGTACCTCAGCAATTCAAGATCCAGATTTACTAGAATATCTTCGTGATAAACAAATACCTCTTGAAATATGTCTAACATCTAACTTATTTACAGGAAAATATGTTCGAAGAGCAGAAGATCATCCCGTGCGAAGATATTATGATATGGGTTTGATCTGTACGATCAATACAGATGATCCCGAAATTTTTAACATAGATTTAACACAGGAATATTATAAACTTTATAAATACTTAAATTTTAGTATAACGGAAATTATAGATTTGATTCGTATGGGAGTAGAATCAACCTTTAATCCATACAAACATCAAATGTGGAAAGATTTTCAAAAAGAAATCCAAAAATATCGTATGGAATATCAATTATAAAATTTTTATTCTTAATTTTGAATTTACTAAAATTCAATAAAGAAATATTTGAATTGTAAATGAATTCTTTTTTAAATAATGTAATGAATCCAAACGAAAAAAATATAGATATACTCTATACAAACTGGAAAAAACAACTTCAATCCTCTATTAAAACTATAGAGGAATTCATTCTTTTTTTTGGTGAATCCACAATAAAGAATAGTCCCTATGCGTACATTCTCTCCTCTGATTATGAAAAGATTTTTAAAAATATATATCGTCATTTTCGCTTTCAAGTTACTCATTATTATTTAAGTCTTTCAAATATTAATAATCCGAATTGTCCTATTTTATTACAAATTTTACCACGGGAAGAAGAATTAACAGATTCTTATTTTCATGATTTAGATCCTTTAAGAGAAGAAAATCATTCTCCTATTCCTAATTTAGTGCATAGATATCCTGATAGAGTTTTATGGTATATTTCGCATCACTGTGCTGTATACTGTAGATTTTGTATGCGAAAGCGAAAAGTTTCTAATCCCTTATCCAATACATTAAAAAAAAATAAAAAAATCATTCTTGAATATATAAAAAATCATAAAGAAATCAAAGAAGTGATTCTATCGGGTGGAGATCCCTTAAGTTTAGAGGATCACGTTATAGATGAAATAATACATGATTTAAAACAAATTCAACACATATATAGTGTAAGAATTCATACTCGAATGATTTCTATGCTACCAGCAAGAATAACAAAAAATCTAATACGAATTTTCGAAAAGC
>JBEQAN010000095.1:0-5336 GCA_041640315.1 Leptospiraceae bacterium | reverse complement strand
TGCAAGGGAAACTTTCAGAATTAAATATAGATATTTTAACAAACATACCATTTT
Organism: Leptospiraceae bacterium; assembly: GCA_041640315.1. GTDB lineage: Bacteria > Spirochaetota > Leptospiria > Leptospirales > Leptonemataceae > SKYB61. The sequence goes on along the minus strand of JBEQAN010000095.1, from coordinate 5,282 downwards.
TTCGATTTAATAATCATTATATACAAAACTTTAATTTAAAACTAAATGGAATTTTAGATTTAAGATATTATTTATCTTTTTTGTATGAAACAATAGAACGAAATAATAAAAATAATTTAGTATTTGATTTTATAAAAATATTAAATTTAGAAAATTTATCATTATCTTATAATAAATCATATATTAAAATATTTGGCGCAATTAATGAAACCATAAATTTAACCCTAAATGTAAATAATTTTAATATCGGACAGTTTCTTAATCCTCATTTAAATGGAACATTAAATACGAATTTGGCTATTAATTCAAACTATGATTTTTCTTTGATTCAGTTAGGTGGCAATTTAAATTTATTAAATACGAGATATAGTATTGATGATTATTTTTCTAAAGATCAACACTTGTATTTATTTACAAATGGAATTATAAGTAGAAATGAAAACGAAACAAAAATTTCTATAAATATAGAACGACTATCTGCAAATACCTTAAAAGATAATGCCCCTTTTATTGAAATTCGAAGTACCATAGATTTATTATTTGGTAAAATACAAAATTATAAAGTCAATCTAAAACAATTTGATATCAATTATTTGTTACTTGAAGAACGATTACCAGTAAATCTTAAAGCAAATTTACTTTCTGTTAGGAATTTATTCTTAGAAGGTCTAAAGCTAAGTGGCGATATTGATCTAAGTTTTTCAAATTCAAATATTTATATTTCAAACTTAAATTTACTACTTCCATCTTTACATCCATCTGGAATTCAAATTTTACTTCATGTGGAACAGTCTGAAAATCTATTGAAGTTTCATCAAGTCTCCATTAGTGGATGGTATAATGCTTTGGGATTGAAATTAAATGGTGCACTTTATAAAAAACAAAATACATGGGAACCAGATATAAAATTGTTTTTAAACTATCAAAATCCACAAATCTCAGAAATATATAAAAATATTTTCATAGGAGGCAGGATTCTCTTAGAAGTTAATTTGAATAAACAAATATTAAATGGGAATTTAAATATGAATCATTTTCATTTTAAATACAAAATCAGTTGTGATAAAATTAACCAAGAACTATGTCCTTATTACGAAATTTACGATTTAAATTTAAAATTGCCTTTTCATCATAATTTAAATCAACCTAGTCAAATAACTTACCAATCATATAAAGATATTAATTTACCAGAAAGAAATTTCACGATTAGAGCTATAAAGTCTAATTATAGTTTGGATAATGCATATTTTGAAAATGGCTTTTATTTTTTGGGTAGTCCCTTTACGAATGCCATTGAGGGTTATATAGAATACAAAAATAATATTCTTTGGATACCTTATTTAAAATTTTTTTCGGTGTTTAAAAATCAATTTAATGGGGTAGTGGAATTAAGTAATTTTTATTTGAATTTATCAGATCTTCAACCAGAGAATATGCAAATGGCGGGAAAACTATATATTCTAAATTTTGATTTAAATGCATTGTTTCCGAAGGCAAAAAGTGTATTTAAAGGAAGTGTTAGTGGTTTTTTTAGATTTCAGTCTAATAATTTTCAAAATTTATTAAATCATTTAGAAGTTAAGGTTTCTTTATATCAAATCAGTAAAGATTTTGCAGGTTTTGTTGTTCGTATTATTGCACCTACAATTGTTGCTGTGGTTGTCAATAATTTATTAACTATCAATGGTATTGATTTCGAATTAAAAAATGGTTTAGTATATTCAAATATCATTGTAAAAAGTTCTGGATTTTTTTCTTTATCAAGGATCATTCAACCATCAGAAAATGAAATTAAACAAGAAAGAATTCCATTAATGGAATTTCTAAAACGAAGTGAAAGAGAAGTAAAAAAAGAATTGGAGTAGATTATGAGAATGAAAGTCATATGGATCATGATAGGGTTGATGGGATGTTCTACTGTATCTGAAGTGGTGAATCCTATGCAAAATCCCCTTACTAGTTGGATTTTTGATAAAAGTTGTCTATCCGTGGATTTACCCCCAATTACACTAACATCAGAAAAAACCGCCCTTGAAAGACAAATTTTAGGAGATAAAACAGAGCTTCTTCCTAATGGTTGGTTAATTACATCTACAGACTATGTCTCTCCTTTAAAAGAAAAAGATTTAACAAATAATCCACAGGTTAGAGAAAGTCTCGAAGTGCTTATTATTTATAAAGATATGATAGAATATTTTATGGTTTATAATTATGTTGGTATAGATAAAAAAGGTAATTTGTTAATAGTTCCCCAAAATCTCCGAAATATTACAAATTCAAAACATCTGGAAATTGCATTAAAATTAATTAATTTAATCAATTTTCATAAAAATAATATTTATCAATTTTTAATTCAAAATGATCAAAGTATAGCGGAAGATTTTTTAAATCGTTTTGTTAAAACTTATAGTAATTTGGGCTGGAATTATGAAGAACGTATTGGTTGGTATAAAAATTAATTTTTTTTATATATTATTTTTATATAGTATTTTTATTTTTAATTGTTATACACCTCCTATAAGAAAAATTCCAGAGTACAATTATAATAAATTAATGAATTTACATTTTTTGAATAACAAAACAGATCCCTTCCCCATTGTTGTTGAACCTTTTGAAGAGGAGGATTTTAGTGTTTCTGATGATGGATATATGGTTTATTCTTCTGATGTTGGAGGGAATTTTGACTTATGGTTGCGCGATTTAAAGACGATTTTAAAAATCAAAATTCTCGAACATCCCGCAAAACAATATTCTCCTTATATTAAAAAAATTAATAATGACCAATACATATTATTATTTATTTCTGATGATAGTGATATTAATGGTGATATTTATTTAACTTATTTTAATCCAGAGCAATTGATTGAAGCTTATATTCAAAAAAGAAGACTGGTAAATTTATGGAATTTTTCTTTAAATGTATCTAAACTCATAGAAGATGCTTTTAAAAACGTACCAGGATGTATAGGAAAATATAAAGAAGCATTCCCTTTTCTCTCTTCTGATAATAAATATTTATATTTTGTCACAAACCGATGTACGCAAAAATTCTATCTTTGGAAAATGCCTATAAAAAAAGGACTTCCTGAGGGGAAACCAGAGATTGTAGTAGAACAAGAATTATACTATCCTTCTATTAATAATGAAATTATAACATTTTCAGTTTTAAACAATTATGAATTTACTTCAGAAATTGGAATTTTAAATCTACCTACAAAAGAAATATATTTTATAAAACCAAAAACAGTAAACTTACCTTTAGAAGGGATCAATCTTTCACCACAATTTTTCTTTAAAAATAATTTAATCTATTTTATAAATATTTCAAAAGATACAAATGGCAATCAAAGATTAGATCCAGATGATATTGGTGTTTTACTTGTAATGGATTTAAATGGAAATTTAATCAATCAAATTTTACCAGAGAACTATATTATAAAAGACTTTAAGGTTACAAATTATCTAAACGGTAGTATTTTTTACAGTTCAAAATTTTATAAACAAAAAGATATATTTTTAACAACGCTTGAGGGCAATATTCCCAAAAAAAATGATCCTTTTGAACAATATGCATTAGTAGATAGCTATAAAGATGAAAGTTATAAGATTTTAGTTTTACAGTCCATATTTACTTATTTTACACAACATCCAGAATTTTATTTATTAGAAGGCGAAGTATTTTATGAATTATTAAAACGATTAGAAAAAAATTCCGAGAAAGAAAAATTAAAATATTTTACAAAATATTACGAAATCCGCGTAAAAGAAAATCCCTATTTAGACCTATTTTATAAAATTCGAAATTTAGAAGTAAATAAGAATTATTCTGTTAATACACTGCAAATCTTAGAAAATCAGTTTCTTTCAATTGGTAATCATGAGCCATTTGCAATAGATTATTTTTACTTTAAACTTGGAGAACTCTCTTGGAAAATCAATCAAATTTATGCTTACAAGTATTTCCAAAAGATTTCGAAAAAATATAGAAAGTATCCAAATGTTGCTTACTATTTAGTTCTTTATGATTTAAAAAATTATAAATATCAACTTCAAAACCTTGATGTAGAAAATTTAAAAATAGTCTTAACTAGTGATGAACTAACTGCTTTAGTTTCTAACGAAATTTTAAATTATTTAGAAAAGTTAAATCAAGAGTATTTAAGAAGTTATTTATCTGAGGTAAAAGATGACATTCTTAAAAATTTAATCTATTATACGTTAGCAAAAAAACTGTATAATTCCAATCAACTTCAGGAATCATTAAAGGTATTAAATCAAGTTCAACGAATAGAAGGCTTTGATTTTAAATACCTAAATTTAAGGATATTGAAATTAAAAATTAATATTTATAAAAAATTAGGATTAGAAAAAGAGCTACTAGAAGCAAGAAATCAATTTATTAATACCTATGATAAAAAAACTAATATAGAACTAGATGAAGAAGAAATCCAAGAATTAATTATGTCTTCGAATTATTACGTAGATAAATTTAGAAAAAGTGCTCAATATATTTATAAATCCATCGAACAAGTTTTTAGTCAAAAAGTCAATTTAACATCATCGGAAAAAGTCCCCATTAGTGTATTGGATAGAGACAATATAAATGAATTTTGCGCACCCGATTCAGTTGCTGGAAAATTAATTGATGATTATAATTATTTAGAATATGAAATAAGATATGCTAAGCTATGTAAAAATTTAGAACCTTATAAAAATCAGTCAGAGATACCTATGGACCTTGCCTTTGAATTAAATCAACTTATGTATTTATCAAGTTATGCTTATGCAAATTTAATTAATATTTTATTTATCAATCTTCATCAAAAAGAAATTTTTAAAGATTATCATAGAAAATGGTCAATTTATTATCATCGATTGAAAGTAGAATTAGCGGTAGAACGTTTCAATTACTTATTGGATTGGCAAGAGAAAGTTGCTTTATTTATAACCCAAGAAAAAATAGCGAATATATTAATCGAAAAAGATCCTTTTGTTGGTACTATTTTTAATGATCTACTCTATGGTTACAGAGAAATCGCAGCGAAAATGGCACAAGAAACTTTTGAATATTCTGTTCTATATGGTCATGCTTATACTTTAATTCGAAAAACAATTGAAAGAGAAAAATTTTACGATAATTTATTTTTAAAAGGTTATAAAATTTCTAATAGAGAGTTGATTCGTAGAAAAGAAAATTTGTTACTCGAATTAAAAGAAGCAGAGTATCAGTTATTATATATATTGCTACTAGAACCAGAAAATGAAGATGCTGCTTTACTTCT
>JBEQAN010000094.1:0-5344 GCA_041640315.1 Leptospiraceae bacterium | reverse complement strand
ATAAAGTAAGAATATCTGTAACCTTTATGAATTTGGAGAGAATAGAAAATGTCTCATTTCAAAATAACGTTTTAGTTTTTTTTGATGCAGATTATGGTATTTTGAGTCATCAAATACGTCAATTAATTAATATAATTGAATTCTTAAAGTTAAAAAGATTAAGTATCCACTGTGTTCCAGTTCTCTATAATCATAATTTGGATTTAAACGATGAAAATTTACTTCAAAACATATATCAAAATATGAATCAATATTATTCAGTAAAGTTACTAGAGAATATAAAAGAGATTCAAGAAAATAAAAATAACAAAAATGAGATTATCCTTTTACATCCTAAATTATTTGGATTTAAATGGAATCATATTTCTTTAATTCACTATGATAATTTCGTTATCAATAGTATTAATTTTATTACTTTATTTAAGCAAGATTCACATTTTAAAAATCTCGATATACAAAAATTTTGTCTGTCATTTTATATTAACGAAGTTCTTGAACTATTAAACCAACTTCAAAATGCAAAAGCAAAACCAAAGGTAGGAATATTTGGGGGAATTCATGTTAAACAAACTATTGATTTTTTAGATAAAAACGTGAAAAACTTTCAAACAATTCTTTTTGGTGGAACTGTTGGAATTACAGCTCTTAAAGCTAATGGTTTAAACATAGGTAATAGTACTTATCAAAAAGAGGAACTTAGCTCCATTTTTCAATTTATACAAAAAGCAAATTTTGAAGAATGTACCGTGCAACTTCCCATAGACCATATAATAGCAGAGCAAATTTCACCTAAAGCGAAAACAAAGACCTCTTCAAGAGAAATTCAAAATCCATTTGTTGCTATTGATATTGGCTCAAAAACAATACAAGTTTTTGAACAAAATTTGAAACAAGCAAATTTTATTTTATTTCACGCTCCCCTTGGAATCATTGAACTTGAAAAAGGTAGTAAAGGAACTATGGAGCTATTAAAACTAATTCAAAAATTAAAAAAGCCAACTATCATTACTGGTATTGAATTAAGTAATTTTACCATCAATCAATTTCAATTCAGCAATGACATAAAAATCGTTCCTTACTTTGATTTTATTATTCGTTATCTCAACCAGAATTTAAATTTCTTTAATAAGTTTTAACCTCAAAGAATCCATTCTTAGTGGATTCAAATTTTTACTTTACTTTTTAATCGTAATTTGTATATTATTTTCATGAAAAAAAGATTTAAACCGTTTATTTTATTTGCATTCTTTATTTTTTTTAATTTTGAAAATAATGTATTCCCTGAAATTCAAAATAAGCAACTTAATGAAGACATTATATACAAAATTGTTATTAGCGACGCAATTACTCCCGCCTCCATGGAAAAATTAATAAAAGCTATCAATAAAGCTAACACTGATAAAGCAAATGCCTTAATTGTTCAATTAGATACACCGGGTGGTCTAATGAGTTCTATGGATGAGATGGTGAAATCCATTATGAATTCAAAAGTTCCTATCATCACCTATATTGCACCGCCGGGAGCAACCTGTGGATCAGCTGGAGTATTTATTTTATTATCTAGCCACGTTGCTGCAATGGCACCAGCAACTAACATTGGTTCTGCAACTCCTATTACGATGGGTGCTCAAGAAAATAAAAATGAAAATTCTCAGAACGAAGAAGCATTAAGAAAAAAAATTTTAAATCACTCTATTGCAAAAATAAGAGCAATTGCTGAATATCACAATAGAAATGTAGAATTTGCAATAAAAACCATTACAGAAGCAGCAAATATTCCATCAACAGAAGCCCTAAAAATCAAATTAATTGATGAAGTTGCAATAACAGAAGAAGAGCTCTTAACTAAAATTCATGGTAAAAAAATAAAAACCATTCAAGGTGAAATGGAATTAAATACTAAAAATGTTAAAGTTATCGACTTAAAAGATGATCTTCGAAATAAAATTTTAAGTTTAATAGCAAATCCAAATATTGCTTATATGTTAATTATGATAGGTATGGCTGGTATTATGATTGAAATCCAATATCCCGGTTTAATCTTTCCTGGTGTAATTGGGGCAATCTCACTTGTTCTTGGTTTATATGGATTACAAACCTTACCTGTAAATTATACTGGATTTTTATTAATTCTTTTAGGAATTATTTTTCTTATATTAGAACTAAAAATTGTAAGCTATGGTCTTTTGGCAATTGCTGGTATCATTTCTATTTTACTTGGAGCCATTTGGATTGCTGATTCCATGAAAGAAATCGAACAAACCTCCTTAGCAATTATTTTATCGACCACTATTATTGTGGTTGGTTTGTTTATTTTAATTTTACGAAAGGTAATCCAAGCAAGTAAAAGACAAGTAATTAGTGGGGAGCAAATCCTATTTACAGAAACTGGAGAAGCAGTCTCTGATATTTCCCCTACAGAGGGACGAATTTTTATTCATGGTGAATACTGGAATGCTATAAGTGATGATTTTATCGAAAAGGGATCTAAAGTAAAAATCATAGAAAGGAATGGATTCCTACTGAAAGTAAAAAAGATTGACGAATAATATATAATTAATTATCATTAAAATATTATTAAAATAATCTTAATAATAAGAGGTTTATCAATGGCTCTATCAACAATACTATTTATAATTTTATTAGGAATTTTTATTTTATCACAGGCTATTCGAATTCTTAAAGAATACGAAAGAGGTGTGATTTTTCGCTTAGGTCGATTTAGTGGCGTAAAAGGTCCGGGATTAATTTTATTGATTCCCATTATAGATAAAATGGAAAAGGTGAGTTTAAGAACTGTAGCTCTTGATGTTCCACCACAAGATGTTATTACCAAAGATAATGTTACAATAAAAGTTAATGCTGTTGTATATTTTCGTGTTATGGATCCACAAAAAGCTATTATTGAAGTAGAAGATTATTTCTATGCAACGTCACAATTATGCCAAACCACTCTTCGATCTATTCTTGGAGAATCTGAGTTAGATGAAGTTTTAGCTAATAGAGAAAAAATTAACATGCATCTTCAGCAGGTAATAGATAAACAAACAGACGTATGGGGTATTAAGGTAAGTTTAGTAGAATTAAAACATATTGATTTACCACAAGAAATGCAACGAGCAATGGCAAAACAAGCAGAAGCAGAAAGAGAAAGAAGAGCGAAAATTATCTCTGCAGAGGGAGAATTTCAAGCTTCAGAAAAACTCTCAGAAGCAGCAAAGGTTATTGAAAAACATCCCGTTGCCATCCAACTTCGTTTCTTACAAACATTAGTTGAAGTAGCAGCAGACAAAAACTCAACTATTGTATTCCCCTTACCTATTGAGTTATTACAAACCATCTTAAAAAAAGATTCGAAATCTTAAAAAATTATTTCATGATTTTCCTAATGATAGAGGGAATGGAGTAAAATTTTAAATCACTTTCAACTCCATTCCATTCAATAATTAAAATAGAAGACTTTTTCAAATTTAGTTCTAAATTGATTTCTTGTTCATTATATATGATTTCTTCTTTTTGAAAATCAAATTGGATTTGGTTTGCTAAAAGCGCTAGTGCAAAATTTCCGAGATCTGGTTCATGAGTAATAATACCTATTCTATAATTAGATGTTACTGATTCTTTATTTATATATGCACTAAGGATAAAATTATAATCATAAACTGAAGCTCCTGGATTAAGCCTTGAATATGAATCTAATTTTTTTATTTTACACTTTTTTTTTATAATCTCTGCAGTCTCTATGGATCTAAGCGCTTCTGACGTTAATAGCAAATCTGGACAAGGGAAAAATTTACTTAAAAATTTTGCTGCATTCTTTACTCTTTTTTTCCCTTCTTTCGTTAGTTTTCGCTCAAGGTCATCAATATGATTTTCTAATTCTTCTGCTAGACCATGTCGAATTAAATAAAATTCCATATAAACATTTTTTTTAAAATTGAATTTTTATAAAGTAATTTACAAACAAACATATTAAAAAGTATTGTTTTATTTAAAAATAGATATATGCTTAGGAGACTTTATAATCTATTTCTTGAAAAGATTATAAATCCACTTAAAGAAGTACATGCACCGAGAGATGAAATTGCCTTAGGAGCCAGTATTGGAATGTTTTGGGCTATCAATCCCCTGGTTGGTGTTCAAATGTATTTAGTTACCTTCAATTGGTTAGTATTTAAATTAATTGGAGTACGCTTTAACCTAGCTATTGCTTTAGCTATGGTATGGATTACTAATCCACTTACCATGCCATTTTTCTATTATTTATTTTATATAAGTGGGATTTATTTCTCTAAGTTATTTAATATTCACTTTGTATTTTTATCGTTTGATCATTTTAAAATGATTTTAGAACAGACAGGAAACCTTAGTTTTATAGAAGGATTAAAATTTTGGTTTAATTTTCTTATTGGCGATTTTGGTATTCCAGCCATAATTGGTGGTTTAGTCTGGGCAATTCCTTTGTCAATCATTATATACCCTTTAGTTTTTAACTTTATCACAAATCACAGAAAGAAATTAGCAGAAAAACAAGGACTTACCTTGGAAGAATGGGAAAAAAAACATATTCATTCTCTAAAAGAGATAATTCAGAAAAGTTTAAAGAAACATTGAAAGCTTATTTGTTAATTCATAAAACTGTTCTTTGGGGATCTCTTCAGCTCTTTTTTCATAATTAAAGTTGATTTTTTTTGATAAATGGATTAAGGTATCAATATTAATAAGTTCTTCTCCATTTTGCCAGGAATTTATCATTTTCTTTCGCTTCTGACGAAAACTCATTCTTAAAATTTTTTCTAAGATCTGTGGATCGGATATTGGCTTTGGAAATAATTGAATCTTTAATAACATGGATTCTACTTTTGGTGGGGGAAAGAAAACCTTTGGGGGAATTACAAATAATTTTTTAACAGTTGCAAAATTATGTAAAAAAATGGAAATAGAATTATTATTTTTCAATAATTTTTCACCATATTCCTTTTGTACTAAAAATATACATATATCCACTTTCATATGACGAATGGTTTCAATAATAATATCAGTTGTAATATAATACGGAAGATTACCAATGATATATTTATAGTTAATAAATTGATGTTCTTTAAGAAATTTTAAATAATCTACATTATGAATGATGATTTTATCTTTTAATAAATCATTTAATATTTTTGCATAAACTTTATCTATTTCAACTACTTCAAGGGTGTAAAATTTTGAAAGAAAAAATGTAAGAGCCCCCAAACCGGGACCAATTTCTAAAACTGTATTTCCTTGCGGTATATAGATTAAAATTTCATTAACAATTTTTTGTACATAATTTGGATCAATTAAAAAATTTTGTCCG
>JBEQAN010000093.1:0-5487 GCA_041640315.1 Leptospiraceae bacterium | reverse complement strand
TGGTTATTTCTTAGAAAAAGGAGGCGTAAATGTTTCAGATGTAAGGGGAATTTTTTCTGATGATTTCTCTAAAACGATGCCCGGATCTGCTAATCATTTCAGAGCAGCGGGTATTTCTTTAGTTCTTCATCCCCAAAATCCCTATGTTCCAACAGTTCATGCTAATTTTAGAGTAATTAAAAAAATTAAAGAAAATGGAGAAATTGAGAAAATGTGGTTTGGTGGTGGCTCAGATCTTACACCGTACTTTTTATTTGAAGAAGATGCCATTCACTTCCATAGTATATGGAAAAAAGTATGTGATAAATTTAAACCGCTGATAAATTACGAAGAATTCAAAAAACAATGCGATGAATATTTTTATTTACCACATCGAAAAGAACATCGCGGAATTGGTGGGATTTTTTTTGATTACTTAAGTAGTGAATTAGATGTAATTCATGAATTTATAAAAGAAGCGGGAAATCATTTTTTAGAATCTTATTTACCCATCGTAAAAAGAAGAGTCCATATGCCTTATTCAGAAATTGAAAAATCATATCAAGAATATAGAAGAGGAAGATACGTGGAATTTAATTTAATCTATGATAGAGGTACACTTTTTGGATTAAAAACTGGTGGAAGGATTGAATCTATATTTATGAGTTTACCATCTAAAGTTCGATGGAAATATAATTATCATCCCTTAGAAGATCCCACTATACCAGAATCTATGAAATCATCTATTAAACTCTTATACGAAGTCATACAAAAGCCCAAAACATGGGTATAATTTGAATTGATTTCAAACATCATTTATTTTAATTGTTATTATAATGAACCAAGCTATTGAAGAAGGTATATTAAAAGTAGGTATTGGTAAATATGGAAGCGAATCCATACCAGATGATTTAGCAAAAGAAATTATCCAAGATTTAGAAAATCCCCAAACCCCTCCCATCCAAAAAGGTGCCTTTTTAGGTGCTTTATTCTTAAAAGGATTTAATAGCGAAGGCGAAAAAGAAATCCAAAAACATTTTTCTATCTATGAACCTAAGGATATGATTCATCAATTTTGTAAGATAAAAGATGAAACAATCATAACTCTTATAGAAAGATTACTTCATGGTGAGACCCTCAATTTTGACGATAGTTTTTTATTGGGTAGCTTTCTATTTGATGAAAATCTTTCTCAAGAAGATGAATTTGAAATTGGACTCATTACAACTATTCTTAGATTTCGCTACGAAACCATTGAAGAATATGCTGGATTACTAAGGGCAATTGAAAACAAATTTCAACCCCAATGGACTTTTTTACCAGAAGAAATATCCCAAAAAACTGTCATTATAACAGACCCTTTTGATGGGGTTAATAGAAGTTTTTGTTTTTCTCCATTAATAGGGAATTTACTAATACGAAAAGGATTAATCCCAGTATTTCTTGTGAGCGATAACCCTGGACCGAAATTCCATTATAATTTAAAAGATTTAGCCATTGCTTTAAAAGGTGTTTTTATAAAATCCACAGAAGAATTATTAAATTATATAAACAAAAACGAATTCAATCCCTATGGATTTTTTATTGATGTTTCGGACTTATCAGAAATATTAAAAATTTGGATAAAACGAAGAAGACTTATTAAAAAAAGACCGTTTCTTGCTACGTTGGAAAGAATCTATAATCCACTAAATGCTAAAATTCAAATTTTTTCTGCATTTCATCCCCCCTACTTAGAAAAAACAACAGAAATTTTAATATATAAAAAAATTCCCTTTATATATGGGATAAAACGCGGCGAAGAAGGAGGCCTCACATTTTCATTTAATAAAAAAATTGAATCCCTTTTATCAATCCAAAAAGAATCAGGTTATAATCAAATAAAAAATTCGTTTTTTTCCGCTTCCCTCGTAAAGCTTAACATCATACCAGAGATAGAAGACAATAAACAAATCATTGAAGAATATTTAAACCATAATGATATTGAAGTTTCTAAACTCAAAGGAGTTGATTATAAAACCATAAAGGAAGAAGAGCTTAGAACATATTTACTAAATCAAATCGATAAAACTCTCGAAATATATAATAATTTAATTAATTTTATTTTATAAATTTACAAATATTTTTTTAAAACTTCTGGTATTTCGATATTCCCATCTTTAGTTTGATAATTCTCTAAAATTGCAACAAGAGTTCTACCAACGGCAAGACCAGAACCATTTAAAGTGTGGGCATAGATATTTCCTTTAGAGGTTTTAATCCGAATTTTACCTCTTCTTGATTGATAATCAAGACAATTGGATACAGATGATATCTCTAACCATCGTTTAAGTCCGGGTATCCATACTTCTAAATCATAAGTCTTTGCTGCTGTTGCTCCCATATCGCCGGAACATAAAAGGACTACTCTATAGGGTAATTTTAACTCCTGTAAAATCATCTCTGCATGCATTAACATTTCTCTATGGGCATTCTTAGAGGCATCAGGATGAGTAATTTGTACTAATTCCACTTTTTGGAATTGATGAACACGGATCAAACCTCTAGTGTCTTTTCCCGCTGCACCCGCTTCTCTTCTAAAACATGAGGTTGCTGATGTAACTTTTATTGGAAGTACTTCTTCTTTAAGAATTTCGTCGTAAAACAAATTTACTAAAGGGACTTCTGCAGTGGGAATAAGCGATAGACCATCGCGCTCTAATTGGTAGTATTCTCCTTTAAACTTAGGATATTGACCAGTTGTTACCATTCCTTCATCTTTAATAAGTACAGGCACCCATACTTCTTCATAACCATTGACTCTCGTATGTATATCTAACATAAAATTCATGATAGCTCTTTCTAATTTTGCCCCTAAACCTTTATAGACATAAAATCTCGAACCAGCTAATTTTACTCCAGTTTCAAAATCAATTATACCCAAACTTTCGCCAATTTCATAATGAGGTTTAACTTCAAAATCAAATTGTGGTATTTCACCTACCTGTTTTATAACAACATTTTTTGTAGCATCCTCTCCGATAGGAACCTCTTCATCTAACCAATTTGGTAAAGTTAATAACAAATCTTCTTGTTTAATCTTTACCTCCTCTAATTGTTTTTCCAATTCCCCTAAGGTTTCGCCAAGTTCTTTAATTTTTCTTTTTTTTAATTCTGCTTCTTCAGGATTAGTTTTTATCAAATTTCCTATCTCTTTACTCTCTTTATTTCGAATTGCTCTTAATTCTTCGATTTTTGTCAATAAGGATTTTGATTGTTTAATAATTTTTACAATTTCATCTACGATTGAATCATCTTGCTGTCTTTTTCTCAATGTATCCTTCAAGTGTTCTGGATCTTCTTCTATCTTTCGAATATCAAGCATAGGAAAGATTAAATTTGTATCAATCAATAGATGTAAAGTAATTTTAATCAAAATGTATATTTTTAATACCAGAAATCATAATTTTAACATGATAAGGTTTTAAGTCTTCTAATGGGATTTGGTGTTGAATTTTCTGAATATAATTACTTTCATTTATAGGAATGACTTCAAATATCAACTGAAGGGGGATAATATATCCTCCTTTTATATAAAACTCATATAATTTATTACTAAATGCGGGATCTATATGATATGCTGGTTTAAAACATTCTCCTTCTTCCCTTGATAATACAAACATTATATAACATTTAAAATTTCTTTTTAATAGTGATTGTAAGAGATTTAAATGAATCAATCCTCTTTTAGTTTTTGCATCTGGAAACTGTAAACAATTTAAAGTTTTGTTATAATACGTAACATTTTTTACTTCAATGAAAGTGGGTCTTTGTTCTTGTATATTAAAATTTGAATTAAATATAATTGGATTACGATATATAATATTCTCTTTTGTTAGTTGTTCCGTGTGTATATCATTAAATAACAAAAAATCGAGTTTATGATTATTAATCATAGGTTCTGATTTTATAAATTGATAATCACAAAACATCTCTTTTAAAAAAGAATGTTGTAAGAAGTAAAATTTTATAATTTTATTGATTTTTAAAGTGTTTAAAAAAATCCATGATTGATTAGATTCTATCATTTCTAAAGTGAAAGGTATTTTTCTATTAGAATTTTTTGAATAACTTAACAATACTTTCGCTCCTTGTTCTAAACAAGTTTCCATTGAACCAGTATTTGGACAATGCGCGATATCCCTTTTTTTATTGATTTGAAATTCAATTAAAAATCTTTTCTTTCTAGTTAAAAATTTTCCTTCAAAAAATATTTCTTTGTAATACATTCTATTATTGAATAATATTAATTAAACATCTTTCTATCAAGTAAACAAAAAACTTATTAATATAAAAAAAGAATTGATTTCCATCAATTATAAGATAAATTGTTATATATAATATCCAAAATATAAATAATATCCAAAGAGGTTCCTCCATGAATGAAAAAAATTCCACAACTTCTAATAAAAAGTTGAGTCAAGTTATTAATAACATTACTGTTCGCTTTTCTGGGGATTCCGGAGATGGAATTCAACTTACAGGTACTCAATTTACTATAGCAACAGGGTTCCAAGGAAATGATTTAATGACGTTCCCAGACTTCCCTGCTGAGATACGAGCACCAGAAAACACTATAGCTGGTGTTTCTAGTTTTCAAATTCACTTTGGAAATCAAGAAATTTATACACCTGGCGATGATGTAGATGTATTGATTGTAATGAATCCCGCTGCTTTAAAAGCAAATATTTCTTATTTAAAACAAAATGGTATATTGATAGCCAATACAGATGAATTTAACGAAAGAAACTTAGCTAAAGTAAATTACGAGAAAAATCCCCTTCAAGACGAAAATTTACTACAAAAATATAAAATCATAGAAGTACCTTTAACTTCTTTAACGAGAGAAGCATTAAAAGATAGTGGATTAACACCAAAAGAAATTGAACGTTGCAAAAACTTTTTTGCCTTAGGTATAACCTTTTGGTTATTCCAAAGAGATCCAGAACCAACAATTCAATCCATAAAAAAAAGTTTTGCTAAAAAACCTCAATTAGCTGAAGCCAACATCAAAGCACTAATGGCTGGTCATGCTTATGCAGAAACTATTGAAGCTTTTGAAACAAGATATGAAATAAGAAAAGGTACATTTGAACCGGGTATTTATAGAAATATAAATGGAAATACGGCATTAGCATTAGGTATTGTTACTGCAGGTATTTTGTCTAAAATGAAAGTTCTTTATGCTGGGTATCCCATTACACCTGCATCTGATATTTTACATGAATTGGTAAAATATAAATACTGTGATATATATACTTTCCAAGCAGAAGATGAAATCGCTGCCATCTGTGCTGCTATAGGCGCTTCTTATGGAGGGTCTATTGGCATTACGGGTTCTTCGGGACCAGGTATATCATTAAAAACAGAAGCGGTGAATCTTGCTGTAATGACAGAACTACCACTTGTTATTATCAATGTTCAAAGAAGTGGTCCCTCTACGGGTATGCCAACCAAAACTGAACAAGC
>JBEQAN010000092.1:0-5487 GCA_041640315.1 Leptospiraceae bacterium | reverse complement strand
AGAGTTATTAGGAAAATTATTCTGGCTTCCTTCTAAGCCAAATTTATTAGAATTAATGAAAAAATTAAAATAATAAAACTATCTTGATATGAAAGTTTTATTAATAGATGATTCACCTTTAGCACGAGTAATTACGACAGATATTTTAAAAGAATTAAAGGAAGTCGAAACTGTTGATACAGCAAGAAATGGGAAAATTGGATTAGAACTTTTGCAAAAAAATCATTATGATTTAATTTTCTTAGATGTTGCCATGCCCGTAATGGATGGGATGACATTTTTGAGCGAAAAAAAGAAGTTAAATAATAACGTTCCTACCATTATGTTTTCTGCCTATACGAAAGAAGGAGCAGAAATCACTTTAAAAGCTCTTGAATTGGGTGCAATTGATTTTATTTTAAAACCAGAAGGAACTATCATAAAAATCGATGATATTAGACAAGAAATAGTAGATAAAATTAAAAACTTTAAGGTAGATTATTTAGAAAGTAATCTGAAAAAATTTAAAAAAATAGAAACAATCGTTCATAAAGAAGAGCACAAAGAAGAACCTAAAATTCAGATAGAAAAAAAGAAAAAATTAACAGACTATGAAATTGTTTTAATTGGTAGTTCTACTGGAGGTCCAAGAGTATTAAATAAAATTGTAAGAATGCTTCCAGAAGATTTTCCACTACCAATTGCAATTGTACAACATATGCCGGAATATTTCACATCAACACTTGCTGAGCGATTATCTCAGATTAGTAAGTTAGAAGTAACTGAAGCTAAAAATGACTATGTTCTTGAGCCAGGTAAAGTTGTTGTTGCAAAAGGAAATAAACATTTATTATTTAAACGCATCGAACAAAAAAAATTTATAGTATTACTTTCTGAAGAAAAGAAAGTTAATGCGGTAAGACCTTCGGTAGATAAAACTTTGTTTAATCTAATAGAAATAACCCATGGTAATGTTATATGTATCCTTTTAACAGGTATGGGAAGGGATGGTGTGGATGCATGCAAAGAACTAAGAAAAAAGAATGGATTGGTAATTGCTCAAGATGAAGAAACAAGCATTATTTTCGGAATGAATAGAAGAGCTATCGAGGAGGATGCTGTAGATATTGTCCTTCCAGACTATAAAATTGTAGATTATCTTTTAAAATTAAATGAAATTTAGTTGAAAATTTATAGAATTAATTTTTTTATAACATAAAAAACTATTTTCAATGTGGAGCTTTTATGGCAAGAATACTAGTTGTAGATGATGCTAAATTCATGAGAACCTTAGTTAAGGAGGCTTTATCATCGCATGGACATGTAATAGTAGGTGAGGCGGAAAATGGTAACCAAGCTGTAGAAATGTATGATAAATTAAAACCAGATTTAGTAACGATGGATATAACCATGAGAGAAAAAGATGGTTTAGAAGCTGCTTCTGAAATTTTAAAAAAAGATCCTAATGCAAGGATTATTATGGTAACTGCTTTAGGACAAGAAGATCTGTTAGCAAGAGCAATTAAAATGGGGGTAAAAGATTTTGTAGTGAAACCATTTCCGCCAGAGCGGTTAATTCAAGCAACAGAAAAAGCACTATCTTAACTTTGATATTTTTAAATCATAATTGTGAGTACTCATAATAATATCGTAGAAGAATTATACAAAGATGAATTCATTACGAAATGGATGGGACCAGAAGGAGAAATGGAAGGTCCCCTATATGTTCTTTGGCAATTGATAGAATCCTATCAGGTAGATATATTTCAAGTATCTATTCATAAAATTACAGAAGATTTTCTTCAATTTATCGAGAGAGCAAAAGAGCAAAAAATTGAACTTGCATCAAGTTTTGTTTTGATGGCTTCCAAATTGATATATTATAAAAGCAAAGCTCTATTACCTGATCCCGGATTTGAAGAAGAAGAAGAGAATGAACGATTGCCTCCAGAAATAATACAACAATTATTGGAATATAAAAAATTTCAACTTGCAGCAGAAACCTTAGAAGAATTAGAAGAAATTTCTCAAGGTATATTTTACAGAACTAATGAAGATTTAACAATTGAAACAGAAGAAAGCTATAATATCAATGATTTAATTCGAGTCTATATTAATTTTTTACAAAAAAAAGAAAAGATTAAAGTTCAAAAACCAAAAGATATTGAAATCAATCTTGACTCCATCACTGTAGAAGAAAAAATAGAATTTATAAGAAAGTTATTAGAGTCATCAGGGAATACCTATTTAACCCTTTATGAATTATTTGAAAATCCTTATACAGTTTCCATCTTTGAACTCATAGTATCCTTTTTAGCTATTTTAGAATTAGCTCGCCTTAAAGAGATTATCATCCAACAAAAAGAAATTTTTGGACCGATTTATATTTTTAAAAAATCCATAATTGTTCGATAATTATTGTTGAATCATTATGGATTTGAAAAAAACTAAACTTATGAATAGTGATTTTGATACAAATATTGAAAATAACGATTTTGAACAAGAATTTGATTCAGAAGAAAACGAACATGAATTTAAAATAAAAATACAAAATTTACAAGAAGTTTCTTTACCAGAATATAGAGAATTAACAGCTCAAGAGATGGATTATTATCGTGGGTTATTGGAGGCAATACTATTTTTATCCAATGAACCATTGAGTGTTTCTATCTTAGCAAGGCAAATTAAACTAGATAAGATCAACACAAGAATTTTACTTGATTCTTTAGTTGATGAATATTTGGAAAAAAATGGGGGTATAATTTTAAAAGAAATAGCTGGTGGCTATAGATTCATTACCTCTGATAAATATGTAAATGAATTAAAAACGATTTTTAAACCGAAAAATACAGAGAAACTAACTCGTTCTTTATTAGAAACATTAGCTATTATTTGCTATAAACAGCCCATTACTTTACCAGAAATAGAGGAAATTCGAGGGGTTAATAGTAGGGCTATGGTAAGTGCATTACTTCAAAAAAATTTGATAAAACCGCAAGGTTATAAACCAGTTCCGGGTAGACCTACTCTTTATGTTACTACAAAAGAATTTTTGATTCGATTTAACTTAAACTCCCTTGCAGAGCTACCTCCCTTGAAAGATCTTAAGGAGCTTCCCATGGATAACTTAGATGATATATAAGTTTATTTTATGAAATTTAGAGATGTATTGCAAGAAAAAGTTGTAAATCTTCCTAATTTTATTACTTTACTAAGAATCGTATTACTTCCTTTTCTTATATACTATTCTATATTTTTTTTAAGAAATAATTCCTTTTATAGATTAGAAGTGATAGTATTAATGCTAGCTCTTTTTCTTACAGATTTTCTTGATGGATACCTTGCAAGAAAGACAAATCAAATTACAATGTTTGGAAAATATTTTGATCCCATCGCTGATATGTTAACTATAATCTCTTTATTAATTTTACTAGTATTAGTGAAAGATTTTCCACTATGGATATTCATCTTATATGTAATCCGTGAAGTAGGATCTATATACATTGGTGCTTATTTATTTTTTAAAAAAAATAAACAGGCTTTACCTTCTTTAATTGGGAAATTAACTACTTTCTATGCTTTTATTATAATATTTTTATATTATATAGAAGATATACTTCACATAAGAGCGATTTATGGTGCCTATGTATTCTCAATTTTTATTATTTTAACCTTTATTGAATCCTATTTTCGATTTAAAAATGATTTATTAAAGAATTGATTTTTTTCAAATATTTAAAATTTATATCTATTTAAGAATATTTAATGTTATAGGATTAGAAGATAATATGAATGAATTAGACTTCCCCAAAACCAAAGAACAAATTGAAAAAGAATTAGAAAAATACTTAGCAGATAGTATTACAGAGTTGCCTTCTATTACTTATGAAAAGGGAGAGTTTAAAACCTATTTTTATCCAACAAGTCTTACTAAAGAACAAATATTTGAAGCTCTCCATATTATAAAACAATACATAGAAAATATTAGAATCCACACATTTGATACAAATTACGTAATTTTTCAATCTATGGGGTCTAATATTTATGATACGAAAAATCTTTTAAATGGTATAAAATATAAATTCATTTCTATTGGTATAAACAAAGTAGAAATTACAAAAAATGGAAATTTATTACAAGAGGAAGTTCAATCTATTATAGAAATAATTAAATATTTTTTTACAAAAAAAAATAAAATTAATATTTATCAAAGGTTATCTGAACTTGGGACAAAAATTTATTGTAATTCAACATATATAAAAAATGTAGAAGATAAAAAATATTTTAATATCATAGAAGAAGATTGGAATAGTCTTGGTGGGTATAAAGAAATCAAACAAGAAGTACAAGAAACAATCATTTTACCTTTGATGCATTCGGATGTTTTTGAAAAAGTAAGTGAGCTGGCACGTGGCAAACCTTCACAAAATTTCCCTAAGGCAATTCTATTTGAAGGACCTCCTGGAGTGGGAAAAACCTCTATGGCAAGAATTATTGCATCTCAAGCAGGGATTCCCATGATATATATACCCATTGAGAATATTTTAAGTAAATATTACGGTGAGTCTGCAAAGAATTTATCAGAAATCTTCGATCATGCTGAAAAAATTGAGAAAGTAATATTGTTTTTAGATGAAATTGATTCTTTAGCAACCTCTCGGGAACAAGGTATTGTAGAAGCGACTAGAAGAGTACTTTCTGTATTATTAAGAAGGATTGATGGATTCGAAAATAAAAACTCCATTTTAACCATAGGTGCAACCAACCGGGCAAAAGATTTAGATCATGCTTTATTATCAAGGTTTGATGCGATTATAAGATTTAAATTACCAGATACAAACGAACGATACAATATTTTTAAAAAATTTATTCAACATTTAACGAAAGATGAATTAGTTGCATTAGCCAAAATTAGTGAAGGATTTTCTGGTAGAAATATCAAAGATACTTGTGAAATGGCAGAGCGCAAATGGGCTAGAATTTTAATTCTTGAAAATAAAGAAATCTCTCCACCTCCAATGAGTATATACGAAGAAATCATTAGAAAAAAGCAATTGGAATTTGAAATATGGAATTCGTCGGGCTGACTGGATTTGAACCAGCGACCGCACGCCCCCCAGACGTGTGCGCTACCCCTGCGCTACAGCCCGCTTTTTCAAAAATACGATCAAATTAGATAATTTTATTAGTCAATTAAAAATTAGAGCTATAAATGAACTGTTTTAGTTTTTTATTATAGTCATCTATAATTTCTTGGGCTTGAATTCTTATTTTTTTTCTTACATCTTTATCTGCAGAAAAGATACTTGTGATGTTTAAATTTTCCAGAAACCATTTATATATTTCTGGAATTTTATGGTGTATATGTAAACCCCCCGTTAAGTTTTCCATTATGAGTAAAGAATAATAAATAGCAAATTGGAATTTGATTTCTTCTTTCGATAATAATTTAATTTTTTTTAAATTTTGTTCATTATAATGCTTATTCCTATAGATTTTAATTAAAAT
>JBEQAN010000091.1:0-5540 GCA_041640315.1 Leptospiraceae bacterium | reverse complement strand
CATCGAATTTATGGATTAAATATCCACTTGGGATTATTCTTGCTTTAAAAAACCAAGGATATTTGTTAAATGGTATATCTATATATTTCTGGAATAATCTTCCAATAGGAGCAGGTTTGTCGTCTTCAGCTGCAATAGAAGTATTGACAGCTTATATATTGTATTCACAAATAAAAAATGATTTTCAGATTGATAGAATCCAATTAGCTTTATTAAGCCAGCAGGTGGAAAATCAATATATTGGTGTAAAATGTGGGATCATGGACCAATTTTCTGTAGCAATGGGTAAAAAAGATCATTTTATGTTTTTAGATACCCATTCTCTTGAGTATGAATATTTAAAATTTAATTTTTCGGATGTATCTGTTGTTGTCATAAATTCAAATAAACCCAGAACTTTATCGGATTCAAAATATAATGAAAGACGAACGGAATGTAATTTAGCTCTCGAAATATTGCAAAAAAATTATCCAATAAAAAGTTTAGTAAATGCTGAAGAAAGAATGTTTTCAGATTTAAACAGTGATACCTTAAAAAAAAGGACATTACATGTCATTACAGAACAAAAACGAGTGCTAAAAATTAAAGAATTATTAAACCTTTCGCAAACTTTTACTCAAAAAGAATATTTATTAAAATCCATAGGAGAAATCTTAACTCAATCTCATTATTCATTAAAAAATTTATATGAAGTTTCATGTTATGAATTAGATGTAATCGTAGAAGAGTCTAATAAAATTGAAGGGGTATATGGAGCACGTATGACTGGTGCAGGTTTTGGTGGATGTGTAATCGCCTTAGTACAAAAGGATTCATTGGAATCTTATAAACAACTTATTTATAAAAAGTATAAAGAAAAAACGAATTTAGAACCAAATATATTTGAAGTTCAAATAGAAGATGGAGTAAAAAAATTATGAATTTAAAAGAAAATCTTTTGATGAACAACTTAGTACTACAAAAAAAGACAAAGATTTCTTATATTCCTATTAATAAACAACTTGATGAGGAGTTGATTTTAAGATCTGAATATGGAATTTTATTTATAAAATTTTATAATAATATTTTATCTTTAAATTTTGAAAATTTTATAAATAAAAGTGACATACCTATTGATTTTATTATTCTCGAGATAAAAATTAAAAATCTCAATGAGTTTCAGACTTTTTTGCATCAAGGATATAACAATTGGACACAAACGCACGAAGTTTCTATTCAAACAAAAATGATGAATGTAAATCCTATTATTAAATGGTTACTGTCTCCTTTTGGAGAATATACTATTATAAAATATATAAAAAATTTTAATAAAAAATATTTAAGGTCTCATTTTTATACTTATTTAAGAAATAATGATAATCAAATCCTTTTATTTTGTTCTTTAAATGAAAAAGAGTCTTACACAATATTTCAATTGGATATTAAAAATTCTGTTTTAAGAATTATCAAAGATTATCAAAACTATATATCATTCAAAAATAATCATTTTATTAAACTCTATATCAACTATGGTGATTTTTACAAGATTTTTTCAGAAGTAAGTAAATTGTTGGATAGTCAAAAAGAAAATTTTGTTACTGGATACACAACATGGTATTATCATTATAACAATTTAAATTATGATGAATTGATTAAACGAATAGAATTCTTTGGTAATAATAAAATCCCTATTGATTATTTTCAGATAGATGATGGTTATCAGTTAAGAGTAGGGGATTGGTTAAATTTGAAGCCAGATTTTCGGGATAGAATGAAAGATTTAGTAAAGAGAATCAAAAAATATAACATAAAACCGGGAATATGGATTGCTCCTTTTATATGCGAAACAAAGTCATATTTGTATCAATATCATCAAGAATGGCTTTTAAGAGATAATGATAATAAGCCAGTTATTGCGGGGTTTAATCCTTTATGGAGTGGGAGATTTTATTCTTTGAATATCTATCATCCAGATTTTCAAGAATATATTAAGCATGTTTTAAGAACCATTGTCGAAGATTGGGGTTTTGAATTGCTTAAACTAGATTTTTTATATGCTAGTTGTATATTTCCAGTAAAAAGAAGGACAAGAGCGATCCAAATGCAAGATGCTTTGAATTTAATTCATGAAGCAGTTAAATGGAAAAAAAGCTCTGTTAAATTACTAGGTTGCGGAATTCCTTTTTCTCATGCTTTTGGAAATGTTAATTTTACACGTGTAGGAAGTGATGTAGAAGAAAAATGGGAAAATTATTTGAAAAATTTTAATTTCTTAGAAAGAGTGTCTACGTTTAGTTCATTAAATTCTACCATTTACAGGCATTTTTTTAATGGAAAAAATTTTGTCAATGATCCAGATGTATTTTATTTAAGAGAAAAGTTTCGTTCCTTTAAGGCAAAAGATTTATTAAAAAAAATTGAGTTATCGCAACAAGAGAAACTAACTCTATTATATGTAAATCAGATCTTTGGTGGCTTAGTATTTACATCTGATCCTATAGAAGAATATGATAAAGAAACCTTTGAGTTATATAAAAAAACCTTTCCATTTTTACGCAAAGATTATAAAAAATTTAGACCTATTAATGATCATGCCTTTGAAGTTCATTTTTCTATTACAAAATCTAATTTTTTTAAAAATTTCAAAAAAAAAGATATAGATTTAGAACTGGAGTATATTTTTTATACTAATTTATCTAAAGAAAATATAGAAATCCAATTAAATCCTAATGAAATCTATTTTGTTGCATTTCCTTTTCAAAATCAGTATGGAATGTTTTTAAAAGGAAAGCAAGTAAAACTTCTACCACATCATTCATTATTATTATTAAAAATCGATACAAAGCAAATGATTCCTATTGGCTCCATTGGTCATATTATACCACTATCTGAGTTAAAACATATCATAAAAAAGAGAAATGATTTTACTTTTGTTCAAGAAGAAGGTTCATTTGATACCAATATAATTTATATCAATATACCAGCAAAAGAAATAAGTAAATATAAAGATCAATATTCCATCAATCAATTTCAAGATGTAGTTTATATTGAAAAAAATATCATTCAATAAAGGAGAAGAGTATGAGCCAAATCATTGAACAATATATCGATACGATAAGTGGAGTTGTATGGGGTCCCATCATGTTAATTTTATTATTTGGGACGCATTTATTCTTGACTTTTCGGTTAGGGTTTATTCAGAGATTTATCGGTTTAGGAATTAAATTATCTGTATCAAAAGAAGAAGGAAAAGGCGATATTTCTCAGTTTGCAGCACTTACTACAGCACTTGCTGCAACAATTGGTACGGGGAATATTGTGGGGGTTGCCACTGCAATTTCAATGGGTGGACCGGGTGCTCTTTTTTGGATGTGGTTGACTGGAATATTTGGGATTGCAACAAAATATGGTGAGGCTTTACTATCCATAAAATTTAGAGAAATAGATACCAATGGCAATATAGTGGGTGGTCCAATGTTAGTTTTAGAAAAAGGACTAAAAATGAAATGGTTGGGGGTTATCTTTGCTGTTCTTACTGTAATAGCTTCTTTTGGTATTGGAAATATGGTACAAGCAAATTCAATCTCTCATTTATTACAGGATCAATATTCTGTCCCACCTATTTTGACGGGAATTGTTTTAGCAATTTTAACTGCTTTAGTTATTATTGGGGGTATAAAATCTATTGCAAGGGTATGCGAAGCATTGGTGCCTATTATGGCAGTGCTATATATAATAACCACGATAATAATAATTATTTTAACAATTGATAAATTGCCAGAAACCCTACAATTAATTTTTACTACTGCTTTTACTGGTCAATCAGCGGTAGGAGGATTTGCAGGTACGGGGGTAAGGGAAGCAATTCGTGCTGGAATAGCCAGAGGGCTTTTTTCAAATGAATCGGGGCTTGGTAGCGCTCCCATTGTTGCAGCTGCTGCAAAAACAAAAAATGCTGTAAGACAAGCTCTTGTTTCTTCGACGGGTACGTTTTGGGATACAGTTGTAATATGTGCATTAAGTGGGATAGCAATCATTAATACTGGTTCTTGGAGTATGGGATTAAAAGGAGCAGAAATTACCAATCAAACATTTTCCCTTATGGGAGTATGGGGGAAAACCTTATTATCGATTTCTTTGTTATTATTTGTATTTTCTACAATTTTAGGATGGTCCTATTATGGTGAAAAAGCCATAGAATATTTAGCTGGGGTAAAAAGCATTTTTGTCTTTAGAATCATATGGGTCATTTTTGTTATTATTGGTTCTACTACCACTTTAAACATAGTATGGGGATTTTCTGATATTGCAAATGGATTAATGGCAATACCAAATCTTATTTCTTTATTACTTTTAAGCAAATTTATAAAAGAAGAAACTGATAAATACATTTCGCCCGATAATATTGATAAAGAAGATCCTACTTTAGTTCAAATAGAAAAATTTGAAAAATAATTTTTATTTTAAAGTAGCTCTTTAGTTGAAACCTATTGATCTAAGTTAATAGGTTTCAACTATTAAACGATTAAGTTTTGATAATTTATTTAAAAAATCATCCCATTCTTCTTCTGAAAATTTTAGTTTATATTTATCTTCAAAATATTCTTTAAAAAAGTTATAAATGTTATCTTCCATTCCTTTTAGTCCACAGATATAAATTACATAATTATTTTTTTCCAAGATATTATAAATTTCATCTTTGTATTCTTGCATTTTATGATGAACATATACTTTTTTTTGTGGATTTTCTCTTGATAATGCTGAGATAATCTTAAATTGAGAATTTTCGAATTTTTTTAAATCATTGTTGATATCGTTTGCATATAAATGATCGTCCTTATATCTTGTGCCAAAAAATAGATAAATAGAGCCATTATGAGAATGATTTTTATAAAAAATTTTATATAAAAAACTTCTAAATGGAGCGATACCAGTCCCAGTGGCAAAAAATAATAAATCTGTTTCTGGATCCTTTGGTAAAACAAAATGTTTTCCCGCTGGACCTGTTGCAAGGACTTCATCACCTTCTTTTAAATCACATAAATAATTTGAGCAAACACCTCTTTTGATATTTCCTTGTTCGTCTTTATAAACAACCCTTTTTACACATAATGATACAGTATTAGGAAATTCTGGATCTCCACCATATGGAGATGCTATTGAATATAATCTTAATTTATGAGGTTTACCATTCTCATCAACTCCAGGGGGTAGAATTCCCATGGATTGACCTTCTGTATAGGCGTAGTTTGTATGACTTAAATCAAAAATAATATGTCGTACATCTTCATCATAATTATCTGGAACAAGTCTTTTATTTAATATGGTCTTTACTTTTATAGGGTTCTTAGGTTTATATAACATTTCTGCAGCAGGGAGAATTTCGCAATGAGAAGGGAGTATATCTTGAGTAGATTTCATACTCAACAGTATAATTTATGATTTTTCAATGTCAAATAAAAAATAATTTACAAATACTTGTAATTTTTATAAATGCAAAAAATCAATATGGATTTTTTCGAAATCATATACGAAGAATTTCCAGAAGCAGTGTTCATAGC
>JBEQAN010000090.1:0-5549 GCA_041640315.1 Leptospiraceae bacterium | reverse complement strand
ACGAAGAAATTGCAAAAGAGCTAAAACCCATCTTAGATAAAATCTATCAAGAAAAATATGAATCTAAAGGAAAATAAAAAAACAAAGTATATAAAATATTTAGTATAAAGACCATAAACTCCAGTTTCATTTTTACGAGCTCTTTATTAAAGCTACAATTAAAAATAATGGTAATATTTAAGTAGTTTCTTTAGAGTTCATTTCTGAATTTAAAAGGTTTGACTTTACAATCAAATTTTTTATTCTTTCAGTATGAAAAAAAACCTCAGTTTTTGGTTATCGGGATTGGATTTTCAAATTGAACCATCACTTAAGCAGGATTTAGAAATTGATGTTGCCATAATTGGTGGGGGATTCACTGGTCTTAATACCGCGTATAATTTATATCAAATGGATAAAAATATTAAAACAGCTATCATCGAAAAAGATTTTATTGGTTTTGGAGCAAGTGGAAGAAATGCTGGGTTTTCCATGACATTATTTGGTTTTACCCTTGAAATTACAGCCTTACGTTTTGGAAAAGAAAATGCAAAACGTGCCTATTATTATATGGTAGATGCTGTTCAATATGTTCATGATCTTATCCATAAACATCATCTTGATTCAGACTATGAATACCCTGGATTTTTACGAGTTGCCATCAATGATACCTATGCCAAAAGAATTCAAAAAGAAATTGAATTTGCTCATAAACTGGATTTACCTGGAATTTATTGGCTTAGTCAAGAAGAAGTTCAAAAAAGGATTCATAGCGATATTTATAAAGGTGCTTGGTGGGAACCACATTGTGGTTTACTGAATCCAGCTAAACATGCCATCGCGTTAAAAAAGCTTTTATTAGATTATAAAATACCTATATATGAAAATACTCCCTCAGTAGAAATCCAAAAAGAGAAATATAATAAAATTCTTATTCGTACTCCCAATGCTAAAATCAAAGCAGATAAAGTGGTAATTGCTACCAATGCATATAGTTTTTTTTATAAACCATTAAAAAATAAACAGATCCCTATTTTTACATATGTCATAATTACAGAACCCTTACAAGATAGCCATTTTGCTACTATTGGTTGGAGAGGACGAGAAGGGATAGAAGATTCGCGGAATTTTGTTCATTATTATCGCTTAACAAAAGATAATAGAATTTTAATGGGGGGAAGAGATATAAATTTATCGTATAATTTTAATTTAAATCAAGATCAAAATGAATTCGTTTTTAAAAAATTAAAAGAAGATCTTATAAAGACATTTCCCGTCTTAAAAGATATAAAAATTGATTTTAGTTGGGGAGGTCCAGTTTCTGCTACACTTGATTTTGCTCCAGTTATAGGTTTTTTAGGCGATAAAAATATTATATATAGTTTTGGATGTATGGGACATGGTGTTTCTTTAACTCAATATAATGGACTTACCATTGCTGAACTTTTATTAAATCAACAAACCAAACGTACTGATATCTTTTTTGTCAATAGAAGAATCATTCCCTTTCCTCCAGAACCAATACGTTTTGTAGTAAGTTTAGGTATTAAAAAATTATTGGAGTTGGAAGATCGTTGGATTGACTCAGTTTATAAATAAAAGGTTATAAAATTTTAGTTTATTTCTATTTATATTTTGTATTGACAAAAAATAAAGAAAATTTAAAAGTAAGATTATGAAAACAAAACTAAAAAATACTATATTAATAATCTTTACGAATTGTTTTATTATGTTATTTTTGGTTTTTCCGATCTCTTCGAATGATAAAGATCTGGAAAGTGGTTTTAGATTTCAAATTGCAAGTTCTATGCTTGATTCAAGCAAACCAGAAGAAGAGAAAAAAGAGAATGTTGAACAAAGTGAATTCGTTGGACAAAAAAAAGAAGAGTCTACAACAGAGGCTGTAAAAGAAACTCTAGTTCAAGTAGAAAGAACTCAGGATATTGCAACCCAACAATCTACTAAAAAAACCGTTGATCAATGTGCTGATGCATTAGTACTAGGCAATAAAGATTTTCAATTAGCGGCTTTAGCAACTTGTGCAAGAGAATATCAAGATAATGAAAAAATTCATGATGCATTGTTAAAAGTGGTTGAAAATTCTGATGATGATAGAATCATCACACTTTCATTATTGCTACTTTCTAATAAAAAGAAGGATAAAATTTCTGAATCCTTGATTAACATAATCAATAGTAATAAATTTCAAGATAATAAAATTCAAAGCTATAATGCAATTTTAGTATTATTTAGTTCTTTAACAAATAAATACAAATCACAAGGAAAAGAGATTTTTAATCAATATGTTTCTTCCGATGATGAATTATTAAAACACTTAGCAGAGAATATAGCTAAAAAGAATTGATGTAATATGATTTTTGACTTTATTTTCTTATCATGAATCTTCAGAATTTAAGTGATGTTACATTAACTCCGCATGAGCTAAGCCGTTATTCGAGGCATATATTCTTAAAAGAAATAGGAAAGAAAGGTCAACTTAAATTAAAAAAAAGTACTATCATAGTAATAGGGGCTGGGGGGCTTGGAAGCCCCTTATTATTATATTTAACCGCAGCTGGAATAGGAAAGATTAAAGTCATAGATTACGATATAGTATCACTTACAAATTTACAAAGACAAATTTTATATAGAATGGAAGATGTAGGAAGATTAAAATCAGAAGTTGCATTAGATCAGTTAATAAAATTAAATCCCGAAATTTCAATAGAATTTACTTCTGAACGATTGACTCCAAAGAATGCTTATAATATAATTGATAAAGTAGATCTAGTAGTGGATGGTTCTGACAATTTTGCTACAAGATTTTTAGTGAATGACGTGTGTTATTTTAAAAAAATACCACTGATCACTGGTGGAGTGTTACAATTTTATGGAATGGTGATGGGAATTATTCCTCAGGAAACACCATGTTATCGTTGTTTATTTGAAAGACCACCAGAATATGTAGAGAATTGTTCTACGGTAGGGGTTTTAGGTCCCGTGGTAGGTGTCATTGGAACGATAATGGCTACAGAAGTGATTAAATTTCTTTTGGGTTTAACGCCAAACATAATGGGGAACCTCCTACGGTACGAATCTTTATCCCTCGAATTTCGTATTCATCCACTTCCCCAGAATGAATCATGTTCAATTTGTGGAAAGAATCCACTTATCAAATCCTTTGATCAAACTTTGTCAGATTATTATGAAATCTGTTTATCACAGCCATCTTTTTTAAATGAAAATTCTTAAATTTTACTTGTATAAAATCATAATAAAAAAAATCAAGCATAGAGCAAGAAAGAATATAAATGAATGATAAGTCGATGTTTCATTTTAGCAAGTACAATTCAAGAAATTAGGAGGAATAAAATGTTTACGTTTTATAATGATGAAGATGAATATGAAGAAGAATGGGAAGAGGAAGAATATGAAGACGAAGATGAAGATGAATTTGATGATTGGGATGATGAATATGGCGAAGATGAGGATGATGAGGAAGAAGATTGGGATGATGATTTTGAAGATGAAGACGAAGATCTAAGCGATGAAGATGAGGAGGACATGGATTTATGGGATGAAACTGCTACCTTTGTGTGTGAGGATTGTGGTTATAGATGGACAGAAGAAGATGATGACAATGATATTATAGCATGTCCAATGTGTGGAAGTGACAATATTACTCGAATTGATTGAAGATTGATTCATAATGGTGCCATTTAGATTGCTTTTGTTTCTTATTGGAATTTTGTTTTTGATTATATTTCTAATAAGCAATCCACAAGAAGTTATTTTTAATTTTTTAATTTGGCATAGTACGTATAGAATGTATGAAATTCTTATCTTTGGCATCATTTATGGATCAATTTTATATATTCTATTAAGTTCTCATATAAAAGACGTCTTAAATAAGAATAGAAGATGAATATTTCTGAGCGAAAACATATTACAATCCCAATTCAAAAGGGCATTTTAAAAGGGAAAAAAATTCCTTTACCGCCTTCTTTGAAAGGACATAGAAATGTGACTTCTTCTTTAATCAAAGAAGCAGTATTTCAGTTAATTGATAATTTTTATGGTGTTCATTTTAATGGTTTAAAACAATACCCTGTTGCTTTTTTTGATTTATGTGCGGGTTCTGGACAAATGGGAATGGAAGCACTTAGTCGTGGCTTCAATCCCGTTCATATCGTGGAAAAAGATCGACAGCGGTTTGAATTTATTTTGCAAAATTTAAAGGATTACAAAATTAAAAATTCGAAATTATTATTTCATCAAAAGGATTTTAGACGCTTTTATGATGATATCTTAAATACACCATATGCTGCTATATTTATTGATTTACCCTATTCTTTTTGGAATGAAAAGGGAGTTTGTCCCCACCTTGATCATTTTTTTTATAAGTTTACAGAATATTATTTATCTCAAAAACAGCCTCTAAATGGTAAATATATCATTATGATTCAATCCCCAAAACCATATAATCCACCCCAAGTACTATTTCAATCTATTAGTAACTTAGAATTTCAATTAAGGCATTATAGAAAACATTACTTAAATATTTTTAGAATCCATTTGACTTAAATAATTAGTAAAAAATTGTGTACATTCTATGTTAATCCAAAATTTTTTGGCTATTACTTTATTTATTTTTTATGGATTAGATGTAATTCTTTTGTTTTTATATGGTTTACATATGTATATCATGTTATATTTATATATTAAGTATAAAAATCAATGTATATCCCATCAAGAAAAAAAACCTATTGATCTTAATACCGCTGATTTAAATCAATTACCAGAGGTTGCAATTCAGCTACCGATATATAATGAATATTATGTTGTAGATCGTTTATTGAATGCAGTATCAAAGATTAAATGGCCAAAGGAGAAGCTATACATTCAGGTTTTAGATGATTCTACGGATGAAACCACGTTAAAAATTGAACAAATTGTATTAGAAATGAAAGAACAAGGATTTCGAATTGAGCATATCCATCGAACTAACAGAGAAGGTCATAAAGCAGGTGCATTAAAGCTTGGATTAGAAAAAATTACTGCTCCCTATGTTGCAATTTTTGATGCAGATTTTATTCCAAATCCCGATATTTTGTTAAAAACAATTCCTTATTTTGATGATCCACAAATTGGGATGATTCAAACCCGGTGGGGACATATTAATAAAAACTATTCTTTGTTGACAAAAGCTCAATCATTTGGTATTGATGGACATTTTGTGATAGAACAAGTGGCAAGAAATGGTGCGGGATTGTGGATGAATTTTAATGGAACAGCAGGTATATGGAGAAAACAATGTATTCTTGATGCGGGAAATTGGGAATCAGATACTTTAACAGAGGATTTTGATTTATCCTACAGAGCAGAACTAGTTGGTTGGAAATTTCGATACTTTATGGATATTGAAAATCCAGCGGAGCTACCTTCAACAATTCAATCCTTTAAATCTCAACAATTTCGATGGTGCAAAGGATCAATTCAGACAGCGATAAAATTAATACCAATGATCTTAAAGGCAAAACTTCCATAGATCGGAAGAGCACACGTCTGAA
>JBEQAN010000089.1:0-5582 GCA_041640315.1 Leptospiraceae bacterium | reverse complement strand
CAAATTTTAAATGTCCTTTAAATTTGATATCTTTACTAATGATTGTTTGTTTTTCCATATTATCAATACTAAAACTTTTTTTCATGGTAAGAGAGTCAAGTTTTTCCGATATTTTAAGTAATGAGTTTTACATACAATTATAAAAATGTTGATAATGTTGAGGTGGATGTTTCAGAGCTTGATGAACATCTATTGTACTTTTTATGGAAAAAAACAAAACCCTCTCTGGGCTATAATCGTGCTTATGCTGCAGAATTACCAGATGGTACTAAATTTATTATTGAATATAATTTTATTCGGGAAGCGGTAAAGATAGAATATTATCCTTTTGATGATTATAAATATTATTATACTATTATCCAAAGGGGAACTATTCTTCAAGAAAGAGAATCTCAATCCAATAGACCTATATCACTATATTCCAAAATTCAGAAATATAAAAACTATTTTGGATATTTAATAGATGAACAGGTTTTAAAAACGATTGGGGGATGCTATAATATACCTACAAAATCCAAACATCCCCAAGGTACTTCTGATTTTGATATCTTACAATTTAAACAACGTTTTTTAAATTTAAAACCGAAGAATTTTATAAAAAGAATTCAAGAATACTTGAAACAAAAAGAGTTAAAACAAAGTCAATTAAAAGGAATTGATAAAATTATTTATAGATTACCCGGAGAATTTTTTGATCTATCAGTACAAACATTATTATTCTATATGTTTTATATTGGAAAAATCAGTTCTATTGCTTTTAGCTTTTATTCAATATTTTATAGTATTTTTAGTGGGATTTTAGATATCTATTGGAGAAGAAGAAATCCAATGCTAATTAAAACATTTTTATTTTTTTTACCCGGAACCATTATTTTTTGGTTTTCGTATCAATTAAAAGAATGGGGAATTGATGAACCCACGAATCAATATTTATATTTACTTGTACAATTATTAAGGAAAGGTATGAATAATTTATTATAATTTAATATTAAGCTATTTTTTATGATGTAAACAAAAATCGATTTCGTGTAAATTCTTTATAACAACATTTCATTATAACAAGAAATAAAAAGTACTTTACATTTATTTTATTTTTTTGTTAAAAGGTATTATGAAAAGTACCTTAGAAAATAAATATGTAATTTTTACCCTCGATGATGAAGAATATGGATTTGATGTTTCCAATGTTTTAGAAATTGTACGAATAGAAAATATTATACCTATTCCTCATTCTAAGGACTATTTTATGGGGATGATAGATATTCGTGGTAAAGTGATTCCCGTCATACACCTTAAAAAAAAGTTATTAATTCATCAAGAGAATTCTCAAAAACCAGAGAAGTTAATTGTGGTGGAATTATTCGAAAAAAGAGTGGGCCTTGCAGTTGATAAGGTGATTAATGTAATTCAATTTGAACCTGAAGAAATTGATCCTGGCCCTCCAGCCATTAAATCATTTCATACTAAGTATATAGCGGGGGTAGGCAAAAAAGAGAATCGTTTTATTATTTTAATACAGTTAAATACTTTATTTGGTGAAGAGGAGGTTAAAGAATTATTTATGTAGAAAAAAACATAGATATAACATGTATGTTTATAAATTTTGTTTGACGAAAAGCTAGTCTCTAAAAATGTGTAATCATTATGATTTATAAAGTTTGAGGTCGTAGCTCAGGAGGTAGAGCACCTCCCTTTTAAGGAGGGTGTCCTGGGTTCGAATCCCAGCGGCCTCAGTAAGCCCCGTTCGTCTAGTGGTTAGGACATCGCCCTTTCACGGCGGTAACAGGGGTTCAACTCCCCTACGGGGTGCTAACCATTTTAAAGATAGAATGATTTTTTATTTTATACAACTGCCCCGTTCGTCTAGTGGTTAGGACATCGCCCTTTCACGGCGGTAACAGGGGTTCAACTCCCCTACGGGGTGCTTTTTTTATTTCTTGTTTATTTCTTGATTTTTATTTAAAACTAAAGAAATAAAATCGTCCTTAGGTATAGGGCGAGAAAATAAAAATCCTTGAACATAATCACAGTTTAAATTCTTAAGGTGTTCATATTCAATGTTTAATTCAACTCCTTCCGCAACACTGAGAAAATTCAATTTTTTACATAAGGTCAAAATGGACTCTACAATGAGGTATTTTTTTTCTGATCGATAAATTTCTTTAATCAATGTTCGATCTAATTTTAATATATCGATTTCTAGTTGTTCTAAATAACTTAAAGCAGAATACCCTGTTCCAAAATCATCAATGGCAATCTTGAACCCCATTGTTTTTAGTTCTTGAGTTTTTTTGTTCACATCATTGAAGTTTTGTATTAAGGCAGTTTCGGTAATTTCGAAAATCAAATTTTCTGGATTTATATTTTTATCTTGAATGAGTTTATTAATATTTTGTGTAAAATCTTTTTGATTGAAAGTTACGGGAGAAATATTCATGGACAAATGAATATTTACATTTTGGTCTTTAAGCATTTTGTAAAAATCTAATACTTTATTAAATATGATTAGTTCTATCTCTTTAATATTGCCAGATTCTTCTAAGTAAGGTATGAATTCTGAGGGCGGTATTATTCTATCTGAATGGAACCAGCGAAGTAAAGCTTCTCCACCGATAATCTCTTGTGTTTGAATCTCATAAATAGGTTGATAGTACATAATAAATTCGTCATTTTGGATGGCCTTGTAGAAATTTTGTTTTATAAAAATAAAATTGGCAATTTTGTTTTGTATGGTGGTTTCATAAAAATGATACGAATATTCAGGTAATTTTTTTGCTTCAAACATGGAAGATTCTAGTTTTTTTATAGATTTATCAATGAGATTTTTTATATCGTATTCATGGGTAATCTTTATCCCTTCATCTATAAAATTTTCTGGAAATAGTGTTATACCTATGTGATAACTGAGATTTAAATAGATTTCTTTACCATTAATATTGCCGATGAAGTGATCTTTTTTACAATTATGTTCTAATTGTTGGATAAAAGAAAAAAGGGTTGATTGTAGACTATTACTATATTCTTCTTTAGATGATTGAATATAAATCCAAAATTCATCATCTCCACTTCTACATGCAAGATATCTTAAATCAAATTGTCTAAGGGTATTTTCTAAGATTTTTGCAAACTGTCTTAGATAGTTATCTCCCATCTTATTTCCATAATGTTGATTGATATAATGAAATTTAAAGATATCAATTCCAAGCAAGGCAAATTTAACAGTATTGTTAGAAGATTTTTTATTTGTGATGAGTTGAAAATTCAATAATGTTTGTAATTCTTTAAGAAAAAAAGTTCGGTTGGGTAGCTTGGTGATAGGATCATATAAAATTTGAATTTCTAATTGAGATTCTAATAAAATTTTATCGGTAATGTCAATTCCAAGAGCTGTGAAATTGGTTATAGAATTTCCTTGGACAATAGGAATAATTGTTTGTTTTAAATAATATAGCTGACCATTTTTATTTCTATTAATAAATACACCACTAAAGATCTTTTTTTGTAAAACGGTATCCCAAAGCGATTTAATAAAATCTTTTGAATGAAGATTTGAAGAAAACATTTTTGGATCCTGAAGATACATTTCTTCAAAAGAATAACCTGTTAATTCTTCGGTAAATTCATTCGTAAAAATGATTTGATTCTTTTCATTGGTTATAAATAGACTAATGGGAGCTTTTTCAATGATATATTGAAAGATTTTTAACCATCGATTTTGATAATGCTTTAACAAAATAAATTCAATATTGGATTTAATAAGTTGTAATAATTTTTGAATATCATCATCAAAATAATTTTCTACATCTATATATAAATTTATAGAGAAAATATCTTTTAATACAAAGATGGGTATACTTGCTGTAGAAAAAAAGTTATATTGTTTTAATTTTTCTATCCATGGTGCTAAATTGGGATTGGTGAAACTATGATTATTATAAATTATTTTATTTTCTCTATGAGCAGTTCCCGTCGGACCTCTTCCATATGGAGATTCTTCTTTCGAAGATATTTTAATATCTTTTAAGTAATTTTTATAATTTTCCTCTTTTGCTTCTACATAAATAGGGATAATATCGTGATTTTCATTTTCTTTTCCAATCCATACAAGTAAAAAATTTCCTTCTTGAATAAAAATTTTTGCAATATTTGAGAGAATCTCTTCCTCTGATTGTGCATTTAATAATAAATTTTGAACTTGTAATAAAGTATT
The DNA here is from genome assembly GCA_041640315.1 of Leptospiraceae bacterium. Lineage (GTDB taxonomy): Bacteria > Spirochaetota > Leptospiria > Leptospirales > Leptonemataceae > SKYB61. Next base: position 1,372 of record JBEQAN010000089.1, on the reverse strand, counting down.
GTATAGAATGTTAATTTTTTTGATTTTTTCCTCTTTTAGTTTAAGTTCTGTAATATCAATAATTATCCCTAATCCATGGGGTACACCTTTATAATATACGGTATTTCCAAAAACATGAAGCCATATCTTTTTTTTATCTTTACGTAGGATAGGGAAGAAGTTGTATTGCCTGTCTACTTTCTCCCCTTGCATTCGTTTTAAAGCAATCTGTTTAATTGTTTCTTGTTTGTCTGGTTCTACAAGTGCCCATATTGGCATCTGTTGTAATTCCTCTCTGGAGTATCCCGTGATTTTGCAAACTTCATCATTAACATATTTAAAAGTCTCTCTATAAGTAAAAAGACCTAAGGGGGAAGATAAGGTGATTAATTTTATTAGATAATTTTCAAGCGTTATATCTTGGATAAATAAAAGGATATTTTGGGATTTAGATAATTCTGAGGTGAGGCTTTCTTCGTTTTTAAGTAAGGTAGCATAACAAAATACAACAAAATAAGAATCTTGATCAAATTTTGATTCAGCTGTTATTGATTTAGGATATGAAATTAATTTTAGATTAAAACTTAGAGGTTGGCTTGGGTTTTTAATTAAATTTTCTATTTGGTTAAAAAAAAATTCATATTCATGGATAAACTCTTTTAGCATTTCTGGTTTTTTTTCAACTTCGCTTAGGATTTTTAGAAATTCTTCAAAAGAACGATTCCATATTGATTCATATAAGTGATAAAATTTGTAAGGATTAATAAAATCTAATTCTTCTATAGTTCTTTTTTCTTGATTAAACTTTAATTTTATAGCAATTTCTGGAATTGCCTGAATTATATTTTTTTCATATAAAGAATCTTCATCAATAGTTTTTGTTAATTCATTCATAATTAGATTTCATATATTTAGACGATGAATTTTATCATTCAATAATTTTTTTATTATTTGGTTAAAAAATTTTCTTAGATTTGCTTGAATTAAGAATTCGATTGATAATTTAAAAATTAAACAAAAAGTGTCATTTATATGACACATCAACCAGCAACAAAAATTTCTATATCTGATTTTGCTAATAAAGAGAAAGAAATCCTTAATTATTGGAAGGAAAACCAAATCTTTCAAAAACATATTTCTAAAAATAAAAAGGGTCCTATATTTGTGTTTTATGAAGGACCACCCACTGCGAATGGAAAGCCGGGGATCCATCATGTTTTAAGTAGAGTTTATAAAGATATATATATCCGTTATTATGGTTTAAAAGGATATCATATACCAAGAAAAGCTGGATGGGATTGTCATGGACTACCAGTGGAAAGAGAGATAGAAAAAGAATTAAATATTACTTCAAAATCCGAAATTGAAGAAAAGTATGGATTAGAAACTTTCA
>JBEQAN010000088.1:0-5647 GCA_041640315.1 Leptospiraceae bacterium | reverse complement strand
GCTGTAGTTTTGAATTCTCCAATATGAATTAAACCTCTTAGAAATGTGCCAGTGGTTAAAATCACATAATCACTGTATATAGTATGACCACGGGCAGTAACAACCCCCTTAACAGTATCATTTTCAATAAGTAGAGATTCTACAATATCTTGCCTCAAATAGAGATTAGGTGTTGCTTCTAAATACCATTTTACATGATTTTGATACGCTTTTTTTTCTGCTTGCGCCCTTGGTGCCCACATCGCAGGACCTTTAGATCGATTCAACATCTTAAAATGAATTCCCGTTTTATCAATGATTTTACCCATAATTCCACCAAGGGCATCAATCTCCCTTACCATTTGCCCTTTAGCAATTCCCCCTATAGCTGGATTGCAAGACATTTGTCCTATTGTATCTAAATTCATACTTAATAATAAGGTTTTCATACCACCTTTGGCAGTGATATGTGCCGCTTCACTTCCAGCATGCCCTCCACCAACAACTATTACATCAAATTGATTAGGGATATTGTATTTCATCACCATAGTGTTCTCTTCTTCGTTGATAATTTTCAACTACCATTTAATTTTTATTTTATTCTAAAAAAAGTATTTTCTTTTGGATTGTCAATAGAAACATTTCTATCCAAAAAGGGTATAAAGTACAACTTTTTTTGTAAATTTTACGATTTAATGTTTAAGGATGTTAGTTTTATGGAAAAGATCCAAAATAAAACCATTATTATAATTGGTGGGGGAATTTTACAAGTTCCCATCATTCAAACAGCAAAAAGTATGGGGCTTTTTACCATTGTTTTTGATATGGATATAAAAGCTCCAGGGATGGAAATTGCTGATCATCCTGTTGTAATGAGCACAAAAGATGTAGAAGGATGTGTAAGAGAAGCAGTTCGGTTGTCTTATTTAAGAAAAATTGATGGAGTAATTACTGCTGGAACAGATGCAAGTAAATCTGTTGCAGCTATTGCTAATGCTTTAAATCTTCCTGGTATTCGTTATTCAGCGGCTGAAGCGGCAACCAATAAAGTCTTGATGAGAACGACCTTAGCAAAACACAACGTCCCAGTTCCAAAATTTAAATCGGTTTGGAATCTCCAAGACACCTATAAAGCAATTGATGAATTAGGTCTACCTGTCGTAATGAAACCAGCAGAAAATATGGGAGCAAGAGGTGTGATAAAAGTTTCAAAAAGAGAAGAAATACAACCCGCATATCATCATAGTAAGAGATATTCTCCCACTGGTGAACTTATTATTGAAGAATTTTTAGAAGGGCATGAATTATCTATTGATGCTTTAGTTTGGAACCATCAATACTATATAACTGGTATAGCCGACAGAATTATTACTGGTGAACCTTATTTTTTAGAAATTGGACATAATATGCCCTCCTCCCAACCAAAGGAGATTTTGCAAGAAGCATCCAAAGTGATGATCGATGCAATGAAAGCCATTGGCATAACCCTTGGAGCAGCGAAGGGTGATATTAAAGTAACAAATAAAGGCATTTATGTAGGAGAGATAGCTGCTCGACTCTCTGGTGGTTTTATGTCTTCCCATACCTATCCCATTGCATCGAATGTAAACTTATACAAAAGAGCAATTCAAATTGCTCTGGGAGTTGAACCAGATCCTATAATAGAAGATTTTCAATATTACTGCATAGAAAGAGGAATTTTAAGCACGCAGGGTAAATTAATTAACATAGAAGGAGTAGAAGAAGCCAAAAAAGTTCCTGGAATATGTGATATTATTATCACCAAACAAATTGGATCAATTTTAAATAAACCCACAAGTAATATTGATAAAATAGGGCACATTATTGCTAAAGGAAAAACCTTAGAAGAAGCTATCCAATCTGCAGAAAAAGCTCGTTCATTAATACAAATTCAAATTGATGAATTAGAAGGAATAGATTGGAAACAAATAGAGGAAAATGCAAGAAAGAAATTCCCAAAAGATGTATGTTGGGTCTGTAAGGTATGTGATGGAACAAATTGTGCTAGTGGTGTTCCGGGTATGGGAGGAGTGGGAAATCAACAGTCTTTTATCGATAATATCAAAGCATTACAAGAATATAAAATCCTTCCAAGATATATTCATAAGGATATTGAACCAGATATAGCTATTGAATTATTTGGAAAAAAACTCGATAGCCCAATTATGATAGCACCTATGACAGGTGCTTCTACCAATTTAAAAGATGCAATCACAGAAGAACAAATGATAGAATATTTTTTAAAAGCTACCATTTTAGAGAATAGTATTACATGGTTAGGTGATGGAGCTTCTCCCGAAAAATACAAATTAATTTATTCTACAGTTGAAAAGTTTTTTGGAAATGCTATTATAATATTGAAGCCTCGTGAATCTACAGAAGAAATTCTTCATCGTATCCAGCTAGCAGAGCAATTAGGATTCATTGCAGTGGGTATGGATATTGATGCCATACAATTTAAAACCATGTCTCTAAGAAAACAAAAGGGGAAAGCACGAACAAAAGAAGAGTTAAAAGAAATTGTCAATTCAACAAAGCTTCCTTTTATTCTAAAAGGTATTATGTCTGTAGAAGATGCTATTCTAGCAGTAGAAGTTGGCGCTAAAGCTATAGTAGTATCAAATCATGGCGGGAGGATTCTAGACTCTATTCCCGGCACTGCGAGAGTTTTACCCACGATAGCAAAAGAAGTAAGAAACTATATTCATGTTATAGCAGATGGTGGAATACGTTCTGGAAGTGATGTTTTTAAAATGTTAGCACTAGGCGCAGAGGCAGTTTTAATAGGTAGACCCTTTTTAATTGCAGCTGTTGGAGGAAATGATTTAGCAGTAAGACATTTATTCAAACATTATACTAAAGAATTAATTCAAATTATGAAAATCTGTGGCACTGAAAAAATATCAGAAATAGAAAGTAAATATATAATGCAGATCCCTCATACTATTGAAAATAGTTCCATAAAAAAAAGTTTCTATTAAAATAATTAGGGCTTCCAGTCTTTGATTTTTTTTATTAAATCCTTTTCCTTTAGTCTAAGTATAACCATACATTGAGTTTCATGAATCTTCTCTAAAAATATGTAGGAGTTTATTAGCAAGGGTTCGAAATATAAACTCCAATAAACAATCTCTGCCTTTGTAATTTTTTGAGGATAATCTCCAAGAAAGGAATTTGCATTTTTATTACCTTTTATGCTAAAATATGTATGAACTATAACAGAAACCATTCTTTCTTTTGCTATTGTTTCTGCTCTATAAAGACATTTTTGATGAATGAAATTTTTATTTTCATCATCATTTCGAATCTCAGAGATTCCTATGGTTTGTAGTGTATCATGGTTTAAAAAACCTTCATCTTGTATGTTATAATCAATATACTTATCATAAAAAGGTGAAGTGCCTTTACATAAAGTTAAAAGAAAAAATATTAGAAGGATCAAAAGCCGATAAAACATAATAGAACACAAAATATACTTTTAAATCTATGAAAAGAATAAAAAAATGTAAATGTGAAATTAATCGACGATATAAAAAATCAAATTGAAGATGAATATAAACATAACATAAATCAAATTTTTGAAATTTTCAACTTGAACCTATTAAGTGACTATTATTTATTTCTTCGAGAGTTCTCAGAAATTGGAGGTTTTTTTTCAAAATCCGACATTGAAAGAATAGCATCAAGACATATTTACGAGTCAATGATATATATTTACCATTTAAATAAACAAATAAGCGTTTCACGTGAAACGCACCTTATAGATGTTGGTTCAGGACCGGGTATCCCTGGTTTTCTATTTTATTCTTTAATTTCAAAACCAAAAGTTACTCTACTTGATTCATCAAAACGAAGATTAAAATACGTTGAAGAATTTATTAAAAAAAAAGGATTAAAAGATATTGAAATTGTTTATCACAGAATCGAAGAATGGAATAAAACCTATGATATAGCTGTTGCAAGAGCTCTAATTCCTTTTCCTTTTAATGCAATTTTGATGAAACATTCATTTAGAAACGTCCTATGTTTATTTTCAGCAAAGTTAGAAATAAATCATGAAATGATTGAGTTATTAAAACAAAATAATTTAAAAGTTGATGTAATAATACCCATTTTAGAATTAAAATTTTTAGGAGAAAGAAACCTTATTCTACTTTCCTTGATAGATAAACAAAAAAAAATGAAACCAGTTAAATGGAAAGATTTAAGGAGATTCATGGATGAGTTCCATCATAGCAATAGCGAATCAAAAAGGTGGAGTAGGTAAAACTACCTCAACTATCAATATGGCAGCATTTTTAGGTAAGATGGATAAAAAAGTTTTAGTGGTGGATATGGATCCTCAAGGGAATGCTTCTTCTGGTTTTGGTTTAGATATACATAAATTAAATCATACTATTTATGAAGTTTTTATTGAAGAAATTTCTATAAAAGAATGTATTCTTTCTTTAAAAGAAAAAAATGTATGGATTATACCAGCCAATGTAAATTTAGCGGGTTTAGAGGTGGATTTATTAGAACAAGAAAACAAACACGAAAAACTAAAAGCTATCTTAAACGAAATAAGGAATCAATATGATTATATTTTAATCGATTGTCCCCCAAACTTAGGAATATTAACCATCAATGCCTTATGTGCAGCAGATGGAGTATTAATACCATTACAGACAGAATATTATGCTTTAGAAGGAATAACTCAACTCATCAGAGTAATTGATAGAGTACAAAATTCATTGAATCCTTCGCTTGTTTTAGTGGGAGTATTACTTACGATGTTTGATCAACGAACTAATCTTTCAAAAATGGTAGTAGATGATGTTCGAACACATTTTAAAAATAAAGTATTTGATACCATCATACCAAGGAATGTGAAAATTTCTGAAGCACCTTCATTCGGACAAAGCATAGCAGAATATGCTCCCGAAAGTCCAGGCGCTATTGCTTATAAAAAAGTTGTAGAGGAATTAATAAGCCGAATATAATTATAGGGAGGATGATATGAATATAAAACGAAAAGGACTTGGTAAAGGGTTATCTAATCTTTTACCAGAAGTTCATCCTTCAGTTATAGGAGAATCTTCTAGTAAGGAATTTCAATACATTAATATTGATGATATTGAACCTAATCCCAATCAACCTAGAAAAAAAATTAATGAAAAGGAACTCTTAGAATTATCAGAGACAATAAAAAATGTAGGAGTGATTGAACCAATAATTGTAAAACAAAATGCCAATAACACTTATATGATTATCTCTGGTGAAAGACGATGGAGAGCAGCAAAGTTAGCAGGTTTTAAAAAAATACCCGCTATTATTAAAAACATCGATGAAGTTAGAAGTATTGAACTTGCCATCATTGAAAACATTCAAAGAGAAAATTTGACCCCTTTAGAAGAAGCAAGAGCATATGATCAACTTCTTAAATTAACTAATCTTAGCATAAAAGAAATTGCGGATAGGGTAGGAAAAGATAGATCTACCATTTCTAACTTTCTAAGGTTATTAAAACTTCCAGCAGAGATTCAAAATTTAGTCGAAGATAAAAAACTTACAGCTGGACAAGTTCGTCCTCTTCTATCCATTAATGATAAAAAAATGATGATTCAACTTGCTATGAAAATTGTAGAAGAAGATTGGAGTGCAAGAA
>JBEQAN010000087.1:0-5658 GCA_041640315.1 Leptospiraceae bacterium | reverse complement strand
TCATGATTCCCTTCTCTCCGGGAAGTGGGATTTGAGATGTTACCACCAAATATTTTTTTTTTATTTGTCTATTTCGAAATTGCTCAGATAGACGACGAGCGGATTTAGAAGTCTTTCCAAAAATTATAATTCCTCCGGTATTTCGATCCAATCGATGAACAATTGCAAGATATACATTTTCTTTTTGTTTTTGTTCTTTTAGATAGTCTTTAAGATAGTCATAAAGACTTTTTTGTTTTTTTTCATCTGATTGAGAGAGCATTCCTACTGGTTTAGAAACTACTATTATGTGATTATCTTCGTAAATAATATTTATCATCAATATAAATCTAATGCAAATGTATAACCTAAACGAACAAATCGATTATGTCCACGAATTAAATTCGCATTTTGGTATCCAGAAATTGCACGAATAAATAGCATAGATCCTAAGATATTTCCCGAATATTTCGAAGGATCCCATTTGCTTCTAAACCAGTTTCTACCAGCAGCCCAAATTAAAAAGGTATCAATGGCAAAATACCAAATGGTTCTAGATTTTATCTGAGACGTCGTTAGAGAGGGAGAATTGCTTCCTGCATAAAAAATTCCCAAGGCTGGATGAATCAAATTTAATCCCTGCCCAAAAACATGATTTTTATATTCAATGGATTGCCATTTAAAATCAGATAAATCATCTTTATTTAGTTTTTCATGATAAAAAATTGTTCTAAGAGATAGAGCATCCCCCCCATTGCCTTCTACGCGAATTATAACTAAATCTGGATTTTTAATTAGTTTTGTTAAATAAATTTTATAATTAAACGGTGATAACCATCGTGATACCCATCCATATTCAAATCCAAGAGTTTCATCGATCATTTTAAAATTTCCTTGGTCTATTTTATTTAAGATTTCATTAATTTTATCTTTTGAATTTTCTAAGGATAAAGTAGATTCAAAACTATAAAAATCATCTGCAATCAGATTAGAAACTGTTAAAAGTATAAATATTAATATTATCCTCTTCATTTAGATACCAAATCTTTTTGTAGTAGTTGTTAAGCAATAATTTATTAAAATATTTTTATGTTTATCCGAAATTCTAATTGTGTATTTTGTTATAATGTTTTTAGTGTTCTACGTAAGTTTGTATGGAAATCAATTGGAAAACATCAGTTCTATCAATATAAAACAAGCTATTACTTTGAAAAACCTAAGAGATGATCCAGAATTCTTACAAATGAAACAAGATATTAAACATCATTTGCGAAAAAAAGAAAAAGATATAAAATTTTATAAATATATCATAAAGTCCAATGAAGATTTTTATTTTATCATGGCTAAAACTTCATTAGATCATACTACCTTATTATCATTAAATTATGAACTACAAAACTATTCTCTAAAAGATTTTATTCCAAATAATGAAATTTATTTAGTTAATTATCGTGGGAGTTTTAGTAAGACCCATGATTCCTATCAACCATATTTGAAAATCTTTGTAGAAGATTTAAATCAAGTTTTATATTTTTATCCAAATTCTAAGAATTTAAACTTATATCATCAAAACTTTGAAACTAATCATACCATTGAAAAACAAAATTCCGATAAAAGGGAATATCTATTTCCAATAAATACAAAAGAGATTGTGATTACTTCACCCTTTGGGTGGCGAAATAATCCTTTTACTGGAAAATTAGAATTTCATAAGGGTGTAGATATTAAAGCTCCAATCAATACAGAAGTATTTGCTCCAAAAGATGCCAAGGTCGTTTTTTCTGGATTTAAAAAAGGATATGGGAATACCATCATTCTTCGTTCCCGAAAAGAAATCTTTCTATTTGCTCATTTATCAAAAAACTATGTGAAAAACAATCAAATGATAAAAAAAGGACAATTAATAGGAACAACTGGCAACTCTGGAGTATCCACAGGACCTCATTTACACTTTGAATATAAAATAAACTCTAAATATTTGGATCCCATGTCTTTATATCAAAATTAGTTTTTTGTATGTATTTTATAATTTTTTGATATAGTTCATCTGGTCTAAAAGGTTTTATTAATATATCATTTAAGCCATATTGTTCGATATTTTCTTGTAGAAATGTTGCAGTCACAGCAATAATGGCCACATCTTTATCAAATTCTCTTATCTTTTTTGTTGCGGTATACCCGTCAATAACGGGCATATATAAATCCATTAATATAATATCATAATGATTTTGTTTTACTTTATGGATTGCTTCTTCGCCATTAGTTGCATAATCAGAGTTAATTTTCCATAATGATAAAAATTTTTGGGTGATGAGTAAATTGGGATAATAATCATCTACGATTAAAACTTTAACATGGGATAAATCTTGATGGCTAATTTTAGGAGAAATTTTTATTTCTGTATCTTTGCTCACTAAAAAGGGGATATCAACCGTGATCTTCGTTCCTTCATTTAGCTTACTTTCTATATTGATTTTTCCCTCTAATAATTCTATCAATTTTTTTGTTATAAATAAACCAAGACCAGTTCCAGAATATTTTCGATTAGGTTTTACATTTAATTGAATAAAAGGTTCAAAGATATTCCTTAGTTCGCTTTCAGGAATTCCTATACCAGTATCTTCAATAATAAAGCGTATTAGAGTAATATTTTCTTCTTGTTGTAATTTTTCAACTCTTAATGTAATGATACCTTCTTCTGTAAATTTTATAGCATTGGAAAGAAGATTGTATAAAATTTGGTTAATCCGTAGGGGATCACTTATAATTTGTTGTGGAAGATTTTCATCATAATTATAAACAAATTGAATCTTTTTGTCCTTAATCATGGTTTTTACCATCTCGGCGATATGATTTAACATTTCTATAAGAGAAAAATGTTCTTTTTTTAATTCTAATTTGTTTGATTCTATTTTACTATAATCCAAAATTTCATTCACTAAATTTAATAAATGTTCTGAAGAACTTTTTAATAATTTTAGTTCATCTATTTGATCCTCACGTGGTTGATTTTCCATCAATATCTGTGTAATAGCAATGATTACATTTAAAGGAGTTCTAATTTCATGACTCATAATAGATAAAAATTCTGATTTAATTTTCGCATTTCTTTCTGCAATATTCTTAGCTTCAATAAGTTGTTTTTCATAAATCATTTCTTTTGTTATATCTTGGATAATACAATAATATCCCAAATTTTCTCCAAGTTCATTTACTAATTCATTATAATTCACATTCAAATATCGAATTTCTTGATTTAAGAAAACATCTACTGTAATTTTAAAAGGTTTTTTTATGAGTAATTTTTTTATAATTTCCTCTTTTTTTTCTTTATTTATATTCATTAATTTGATTAATTGTAATAAACTTTTAATTTCTTTTATCCCAGAAAATAATTCTTGGAATTTATCATTATACCAAATAATCTCTAGTTTATGATTCAGTAATAAAACGTATTCATTTGATTTTCTTGAAATTTGAGAAAGTAAATAGTTATCATTTGTGATATAATTTTTCTCTATAATTAATGAACACAAAAAAGAAGCCTGATAAAAGTATTCTATATCAATCTCACTTACATCGATTTCTTTTTTGAAATAGCTTATTAGTACCCCCAATAATTGACGTTTTCCATCCAAAAGCGGCATTATCCAATACGATATAATAGAATTTTTTATCAAAAATTCTTTTAATCGAGAATCTTCTATCTCTTGTATAATATTTCTATAAAAGATTGGTTTCTTTTGCAATATCACTTTACGAATAGGAGATTCCTCTAAATTTAACAATTCTAAAATGAAATCCTGATGGGAATCCAGACTATTTGTGAATACAATATGGAATGAATCGTTATCGTCGAAAATGAAGGTTTTTTCTTTATTCTCTCCCTCAATTGGGCTATGAAACCAAAGACAAACTAAAGGGGCTTTTAATACAATTTCAAAGGTATCTATTAAATCTTTTAATAGTTGTTTCAGATTATCTTCTTGAATTGCTCTTTGTAGTAATTGCATGGTTTTTTCTGTAAATTTTTTTTTCAAGACTTGATTAGAAATATTACTAAAAAGTACTAGGATTGCAGGTTGTTCATTCCATAGGATTTTCTTTGCTTTCACTTCTGCATAAAATGGCTTTCCCTTAATTGTAAGGAGGGTTTCTTCTAAGGGAGGTGCATCAATATCTTCCTTGTAAATTTTTTCGATTCGTTTTAATATAGTATTTTTAAAATCTTTTGTAATAAAATTAAAGACTGATTGTCCTATAAGGTCTTTTTCGTGTTCTACTTCTAATAAATTCATAGCAGTTTGATTAGCATATACAATCCTTTCATTTTGATGGATTACTACCCCCATAGGTAAATATTCTGATAAAATAGAAAAATTGGTCTTTTGTATATCTTGAATGGGATAAAAATAACATATGTAAATAGAATGCTGTGGTTGATACAAAATATGAATTTCTCTTGTAAGTACGATTTCTTTTTCATTTTGCTTAAACTTTATATTCAAAAGGGATTTTACTTTTTTTTCTTTTTTTGCAATTTTAAGTTGATTTATAAAGCCAGGATTATCTTGCAAAAAATGGGCTTTTATATCATAATCAAAAGCAACTTGTGTTTTAAAAGCTAAATTAAAAGTATCAACACTCATCGACAAATCAGAGACAATTAAAATGGGAATTTCTAAATAATCTAAAACTAAATAATCCTTAGGTTTTAAAAAAAAAGGTGATCTATACTTAATAAAATTAATTAGTTTTTTAAACATTTAATTTTATATGGTTACATTTAATTTTAAAATTTTCTTTTGTCTATAAGAATGTTAAAAATATATTAAAAAATAAAATTCAACTTTCATTACTCTTTAAAAAAAAGGTATTATTAAAAATTTTTAAAGTTCAATATTTATTCATTTTTAAAAAAACAATCAAAAAAAAATATTGAAAAAAAAGAAATTTATTTTGAATTTGCACTCATGAATAAAAATTTAGAATATCTACAAAAAGAAATTCAGAGATTAAATCAAATCGTTGAGGCTTATGAGAAATTTAGAGAATTATCCCATAGGGAATTAAGAGAGGCGAAAAATACTATTAAAGCATATGAAGAAGTGCAAGAATTAAGTAGATTAGAACAATTAGCTCTGTATGACAAATTACAATATCATAATCAACGTATCAAATTAGAGGAAAAAATAAAAAAATTATTAGATCAATGCCCATTTAATGAAGAAGCGGTAATCTCTATTTTAAAAAAAGAAGAACCAGATATAACCAACATATTTTCAACTTTAATTTATATACTTACAAATCATGAATTCCCAGAAGAAGAAGCAGTAGGAATCTGGAATGAAATAAAACTAAAACAAGAAGAAATGAAGAAAGCATTAAATCGAAATGTGAGTTTTAGGGTTTCTATGTTAGATTATTTTATCCAAAATAAAAAAATTTTTAAAAACCCCATGGCAGTAGAAATTCAAGTCTTTGAAAAACTTCAATATCATGCAGTTTATGATGAACTTACAAAAGCCTATAATAGAAGATTTATATTATATATTTTACAAAAAGAATTAGAAAGAGCAAAAAGACATAAACATAAATTAACCATCATTTTATTCGATATAGATAACTTTAAACGTATTAATGATGTTATGGGACATTTAACTGGGGATAAAGTATTAA
>JBEQAN010000086.1:0-5710 GCA_041640315.1 Leptospiraceae bacterium | reverse complement strand
ATGAAATTATAGACTATCAACCCGGCGAAGAAGCAGGTATAAAATCTGCAACCCTTTTAGTAAAAGGAGAAAATGCCTTTGGTTATTTAAAATGTGAGAATGGTATTCATCGTTTAGTACGTCAATCTCCTTTTAATGCTAATAATAAACGTCATACCTCTTTTGCAGCAGTTCATGTGGCACCAGAAATCGATGATGAAATCCATATCGAAATCAACGAAAATGATTTACGTATTGATACCTTTAGAGCAAGTGGTGCAGGTGGACAACATGTTAATAAAACAGACTCTGCTGTTAGAATTTTACATATTCCAACGGGAATTGTGGTTCAATGCCAAAATGAACGATCTCAAATAAAAAATAAAGCAACAGCCCTCAAATTATTGAAATCAAAACTTTATGAATTAGAAAAACAAAAAAAACAACAAGAAATAGAGAGTAAATCTGGAGAAAAGAAAGAAGTTACATGGGGAAATCAAATTCGAAGCTATGTATTTCATCCTTATAAATTAGTTAAAGATTTGAGAACAGATTATGAAACATCTGATGTAGAAAGTGTAATGGATGGAGAAATTGATGATTTTATTAAATCCTATTTAAAATCAATCGCTACGTTAAAAACATAAATCATAAGTTATTAAATTTGATAGAATTTACTTGTATTTAATTATATTATCTAATAAAATTTTATTTTTTATATTCCTGCTCCATCGATAAAATCATCAGTTTTTATATTTTCTTTTTTTGAAATAAAATTTTCATCAAATTGTTCTTTTATACGATATTCACTTAAAGGTAAAGATTCTGGAGGATGTACTCTTCTATTACCGCGTTTCACAATCATTGCAGGAGCACCAACTACAGTACAATTTGGAGGAACATCTCGATTAACAATCACAGACTCAGCACCAATTTTTACATTGTCTCCTACAATGATTGGTCCTAATAAAGTACTATGAGTTCCAATGAAAACATTATCTCCAATTGTAGGATGTCTTTTTTTCTTGTGCTTTCCAGTTCCCCCTAAGGTCACACCATGAAACATTACACAATTTTTGCCAATTTCCGCAGTCTCCCCAATGACAACGCCCATCCCATGATCACAAAAAAATCCTGGTCCGATTTTTGCCCCAGGATGGATCTCTAACCCCGTTAAAAATCGAGATAACTGAGAAAATAAACGAGCTAAAAAATAAAGTTTCATTTTATAGAGGGGATGACAGATCAATCTATGAAATAACATTGCATGTAAACTTGGGTATAATATAAGCTCTGGAATCCGAGCAGCAGGATCATTTCTTAAAATAGCCTTAATGTCTTCGTATAAATAAAAAAAAACATTTAAAAATTTTAAAAAAGGATTTTTAATCATAACTTATAAATAAATATATAATCAATCTCTTACCAATAAATTTTTTGAAGAAAAAGCCAATAAAAAAAACCCAAAAATCAAAGTATAAACAAATATAATAATTAAATACAAACTAAATTTCCATATAAAAATAGATAACAAAAATAAAAACCCTATGAAAAACAATAAAATTGATTGAAAAAAAGCAAGATCCCTATGACTATTAGGATCAGATCCCATATATTCAAATGTCAAATATATATATACCAATAATATACCTAAGAGTCTTAAAAAGAATTGTGTATAAGTATTAAAATTAAAATCACTGATATCAAAGTATTTAAAAAACACCTTAGGGTAAAAAACTAAAGTTAAACCAATCACTATAAAGGGAATTGAACCTAATCTTAAGTAAAATCGGAATTTACTTAACCAAATTCGTTTTGCCATATAGCCTCACTTTGACATAAATTCTTTATATAATAAACTTGGTTGTATCCCTTGATTGTTTTGATATTTTCCATTTTTGTATTCTTCAAATTCTCCCTCAATGGTATGATAAAAAATCTGACATACCGGTATATAAGGGTAAATTTTTACTTTGTGTATTGCGAAGATTTCCAAAGTCCAATACCCACAAAAACCTACATCACCAAACCCCGCTGTAACATGGATAAAAATCCCTAACCTACCAACTGAAGAACGACCCTCCAACATAGGTACAAGATTATAAGTTTCGGTATATTCATATGTTCTCCCCAAATAAAGGCGACCGGGTTCAAGAATATATCCATCATCGGGAATAATAATTTTTTCTGTTTCATTGGGTTGTTTCATGTCAAGGATAGAATTTTTATAGATTAATAGTTCATTTGAAAGTCTTAAATTATAAGAATTCGGATTTAAATATTTTTCTTCAAAGGGTTTAATGATGATATCTTTCCCCAATCTTTTTTTGATTTCTAATCCAGACAAAATCACAGATACAATAATATTTTTAAAACACATAAAATCAATAAAAAAATAGATTGCAAATTCCCACATGACGATATTTAATAGTAAGTATGAGTGGCAATCGATTAGTTTTTAAACTCCCAAAACCAGCCAAACCAAAAGAAAAGGTTTCAATAGAAATTCCCGATAAATATAAAAAATTTCAAGGGATTGAAGAATCCGCAGAATATGCCATTGATGCAGAAGGTCAAATTATTGAACAATATCATGGTCCTACTATAGAAGAAATCGAAGAAGAATTAGAACGATATAGAAGAGAAACCGAAGAACAAATACAAAAACAACTTGAAGAAGCACAAAGAAGAGCAAAAGAAATCGAAGAACAAGGGAGAAATTTTGCATTTCAATTAACCCAGGAAGCAAGCGAAAAAGCAAAAAAAGAAATAGAAAGAGCTCGCTTAGAGGCAGATCAACTGATTCAAAGAGCAAAAACAGAAGTAGAAAGAATGGTAAAAGAAGCAGAGATGCGAGTTGCAGAAATTGAACATGAAGCTTATCAAAAGGGCTATGAGGCGGGAAGAGAAGTAGGTTTCAAAAAAGGACAGGCAGAAGTAAGAAGATTAGTAGATAGATTAGGTGTAATCATTGGACAGGCTATTGACATTAGAGAAGAAATCATTGCAGCATCAGAAAAACAAATGGTAGAAATGATCTTAATGATTGCAAGAAAAGTAATCAAAGATGAAGTAGCTGAAAGAAAAGAAGTGGTTCTTAATAACATAAGAGAAGCTTTAAGAAGAATTAAAGATAGAGATAGAGTTAATATTCGTGTCAATTTTGCAGATCTCGAACTAACAACTGCACATAAAGATGAACTCATCAAAATGATGGAATCTTTAAGAAAAGTCAATATATACGAAGATTCAAGGGTTGATAGAGGAGGTTGTATTATCGAAACCGACGTTGGTGCAATTGATGCAAGGATCTCTACACAATTAAAAGAAATCGAAGAAGCAATTCGAAATGCTGAACCATTGAAATAATTTTCATAAGTTCTTTTCTATTTTTTGGATTTTACCATAAACATATTTAAACCTTATTTTTAAATAATTAAGATGTTTTTGTAAAATTCTTTAAAAATGAAGTCTTTTTATATTACAATTATATTTCATTAATTATAATTAAACCCTAACTAAAATTGATTTTTTAGAGTAAATTATAATTAAATTTAAAAAAATTTAAATAATACAATTTTTTTTCGATTTTCTTATGTATAAAAAGAATCATAATTTCTAAAAAAAATTGACGATAATAAAATCATGGATCTGGAAGAAAAGTGGAAGAAATTAATAAAAATACAACAAAATTTAGATAATACAATCACTAAAATTAAACAAGATTTAGAAAAACAAAAATTTATTAGAAGTGAATGGAATCTTAGAAAAAATGAGTGGTTAAAAAAAACAAAAATCACTTTACGTTAATAGAATAAAAAAAAACCTTATTTTTAGGGTTATAAAATGGAGGATAAAGAAAAATATTTTGAAGATGATGAGTTAATCATCAAAAAAGAAAATCAGTATTGGATTGTTGAACCCAAAATCAGAATGGATCTTTCATATGCAGAGAATTTTTTCACACACTTAATGGAACATTTAAAAAATGATATTAATCATGTGCTGATAGATATGAGTTCTGTTCCTTATATTTCATCTTCTGGAATTAAAGTATTGTTAAAAATAAAAAACTTTTTAGAAATAAGAGGTTATAAAATCGTCTTATATTCTTTAAGTAAAGAAGTTCATAAAATTATACATATTTCTGAACTTCATCATTTACTTCCTATTTTTAATACCTTTGATGAAGTTATTGAATATTTAAATAAATAACTTTTTTTAATTTATGTATCCTATTTATTTATTTTTAATGATTTCAATTTTGTTTTATTTATATGATTTTTATTTCCCACCTATCTGGCCTGATGAAGTATTATTTACTTCTCCTGCCCTGCAACTTGCCAATCACTTTAAATTTAATACTGATGTATTAGAAGGTATTATATATGGTATGGATAAGGCAACTTTATGGAATAGTCCTCTATATATGATTTTATTATCAATCGTATATAAAATTTTTGGAGAATCATTGCTTATAGGCCGAATTTTCTCTCTTTTTACTAGTTATATTGCAATTTTAGTTTTTTATTATATAATAAATTACCTTACTCGCGAAAAAAAACTTGCTTTTTTTATTTCATTAATATTAGTTATCGATTTATCATTTTCTAGATCAGCCAATATCATTCGAATGGAAATGTTGAACTTAACATTGATCTTAAGTAGTATTCTTTTTATGGAATACAAAAAACCCATATACACTGGTATATTCTTAGGTTTTGCTGGATTAACTCATCCTATTAGTATTTTTCTTATACCAATAGTTTTTATCTATTATCGTCTTTCTATTACTCATATCCTAAAAATAGCTTTCTTTGCCTTTATTGTTATGATACCTTGGTTGATATACATACTATTAAATTGGGACATTTTTATATTTCAATTTTTTGCTCAGTTTACACGTAAATCCACTCACTATAATTTTGATAACATAATCTATTTATTAAAGGTTTTTGGTGGACAATATCAACATAGATGGAATATAGTTTTAATTTATATTTTTATTTTATCAATATTTATATTATTTATTTATGATTTATTTTATAAAAAAATCACTATAAAATATATATTAATTTTTATAACTATTTTTAGTTTTACTCTTCTAAGTAGTGAAGGTTGGTATTCTATATACCCTATACCTTTCGCCTTAATATATTTAAGTACTTTTATTGTTCATTATGATTATTTAAGAAAATATCTTCTATCCTTATGTTTTATGATTTTTATTATGATTCAGTTTTTATTCTGGCATAAAAACTTTCCAAAACTTGACTTATATAAAAAAGAATATAAAAATTGGATACAATTTTTAAATGATCATACTAAACCATGCGAAACGATTTTTTTACAAACCATACCAGATCCCTACTTTCATCTACCACGAGAGAAAACCTATCGAGAATTTCCCCCTTATGGATTATTTCAAACTAAATATTTTGATGCGTATTTACCAAAGAGAATACAAACATACAAAGACATAGATTGTTTT
Organism: Leptospiraceae bacterium; assembly: GCA_041640315.1. Taxonomy (GTDB): domain Bacteria; phylum Spirochaetota; class Leptospiria; order Leptospirales; family Leptonemataceae; genus SKYB61. The sequence continues at coordinate 240 of JBEQAN010000086.1, read as the reverse complement.
ATTATTTCAAATCAAGAACCGATGGAACCAGCTTTACAAGAAATCTTAAAACAAAATATTTTTCAAATCATACCTTATCCCAAATATACTACTTTACCTGCTGGCAATCTTTATTTAAAAATAAAATAAATGATTACTTCAGCATTTCTAAATCTTTGCATGCTTTTGGATTTCCCAATTCACATGAAAGTTTATAATACTCTTTTGCCTTTTCATAATTTCTTTCTAAGATGATACCAT
>JBEQAN010000085.1:0-5797 GCA_041640315.1 Leptospiraceae bacterium | reverse complement strand
ATTCAAAATTTAGTCGAAGATAAAAAACTTACAGCTGGACAAGTTCGTCCTCTTCTATCCATTAATGATAAAAAAATGATGATTCAACTTGCTATGAAAATTGTAGAAGAAGATTGGAGTGCAAGAAGAGTAGAAGATGAAGTAGCGAAACTTACAGATATGTCTTTAAAACAAACAAAAACAAAAAAAGATAAATTTAAAGATCCATCTATTTTGGAAATAGAAAAAAAGATTCGTTCAAAATTTACTACTAAGGTTAGTGTTGAACATTCAAATAATGGTTCTGGTAAAATAATTCTTTACTATGCTAATTTAGACGAATTTGACCGCATCATTGAATTATTAGGTATTGAAAATTAATTATCAATTTTTTTTACGATTTTAAAACAATATAATTATTTATTTTTATAATTTATGCAAAAGATTTTTGAAAATATAACATTAAAAATAAAATCATCAAAAAATTAATCAGAAAAATCAAAAAATTTTAGTTTTTACATCAATATGAAATTTATTATTAATTGTATGCATTATTTCAGTAATGCCATGAATTTTCACTTAATTAAAAAAGGAACTTTTATTTTTTTTATTTAATTAAACCATAAATTATGTTTTGTGTATCTCTTTGATATTAGACTTTTTAAAAATTTTTACATATAAGGTTTTCTTGAATCAATTAAAATTTGACAATTTAATTACATCTAATACTTTCATTATAATTTAAAATAAAAAATTATTGCCATTTTGAGTATTCATATATATTTTGTAGAGATATAAAAAATACTATAAGAATATAAAGTATTTGATTGAAGGAGTTTAATATGAGAATTTACGAAGATAATTCCTTTTCAATAGGGAATACTCCCTTAGTAAAAATCAACAAAATATCAAAAGGTGCCTATGCAACTATCGTGGCTAAAATTGAAGGAAGAAATCCAGCTTTTTCAGTTAAATGTCGAATTGGTGCAAGTATGATCTGGGATGCAGAAAAAAGAGGAATATTAAAGCCTGGCATGGAAATAGTAGAACCAACCTCTGGAAATACTGGTATTGCATTGGCATTTGTTGCTGCAGCTCGTGGTTATAAATTGACTCTTACAATGCCAGAAAGTATGTCTATTGAAAGAAGAAAAGTATTAAAAATTCTTGGAGCAAATCTAGTTCTAACAGAAGCAAGTAAAGGTATGAGAGGAGCTATTGAAAAAGCTCAAGAAATCGTTAATAGTGATCCTTCAAGATATTTTATGCCACAACAATTCGAAAATCCAGCGAATCCTTACATCCATGAAACAACAACTGGTCCAGAGATATGGAATGATACTGATGGACAAATTGATATTTTAGTTGCAGGAGTAGGTACAGGTGGTACTATTACTGGAGTAAGTAGATTTATTAAAAAAACTAAAGGGAAAAAAATTAAATCCGTTGCAGTGGAACCTATTCATTCTCCAGTCATCACTCAAACCTTAAGAGGTGAAACACCCACTCCAGGACCTCATAAAATCCAAGGTATAGGTGCGGGATTTGTTCCAAAAAATTTAGATTTATCCTTAGTAGATGAAGTAGAAACCGTTAGTAATGAAGAAGCGATCGAAATGGCAAAACGTTTAGCAAAAGAAGAAGGTATACTTTCTGGAATATCTTGTGGTGCAGCAATGGTAGCAGCCCTAAGACAAGCACAGAAACCAGAGAATGAAGGAAAGTTAATTGTTGTAGTTTTACCAGACGCAGCAGAAAGATACTTAAGTTCTGTCATGTTCGAAGGAATGTTCCAAGAAGTTGAATTAGCAAAAGCAGGAAGTACTTTATTATAGTATTTTTTATATTCTCGCGATATAGTAATATCGCGAGATTTTTTTTGATTTTAATCTAAAACATTTCGAACTCTATGATTGATAATTTTTGTGAAATCAAAGGGAAATGAAGTTTCATTTCCCTTAATGAATTCTATTCTATCTTTCATTTATTGGAACGTATTTTCTTTCTGTAGCTCCAGTATAGATTTGTCGTGGTCTTCCAATTTTAGTGGTAGGATCTTCTATCATTTCTTTCCATTGTGCAATCCAACCTGGCATTCTTCCCATAGCAAACATTACAGTAAACATTTCCGTTGGAATCCCAATTGCTCTATATATAATTCCAGAGTAGAAATCCACATTAGGATATAATTTTTTTTCAATGAAATAGTCGTCGTGAAGGGCACGTTCTTCTAATTGTTTTGCAATATCTAATAAAGGATCTTTTATTCCTAATTTATTTAAAACATCATCTGCTGTTTTCTTAATGATCTTAGCTCTCGGATCAAAATTTTTGTATACTCTATGACCAAATCCCATTAATCGAAACGTACTACTCTTATCTTTTGCCATATTTATATATTTATCAATATTTCCTCCATCCTGATAAATCATTTCTAACATTTCAATTACTGCTTGATTAGCTCCTCCATGTAGAGGTCCCCACAAGGCACATACTCCACTTGCAATAGCAGCGAATAAATTTGCTCTACTTGAACCTACAAGCCGAACTGTCGAAGCAGAACAATTTTGCTCATGATCCGCATGTAAAATTAATAATATATCTAATGCTCTCTCAGCTACTGGATCAATATAATAATCCTCAGCAGGAACAGAAAACATCATATTTAAGAAATTCGCTACATAACTTAAGGAATTTCTTGGATATACAAATGGTTGTCCAATGGATTTTTTATAAGAATATGCAGCAATTGTGGGTGTTTTTGCTAACAATCTAATGATTGAAATTTCTCTATGCATTGGATTTAAGGGATCCATTTGGTCATTATAATAACCAGATAACGTTAAGATCATTGAACTTAATATTGCCATAGGATGCGAATCTTTGGGAAATCCATCATATAATCGTTTTAGATCTTCATGTATCATAGTATGCCGTGTTACTTTTGTTCTGAATTCTTCAAATTGCTTTTGCGTAGGAAGCTCACCATATATCAATAAATAAGCTACTTCTAAAAAAGTTGATTTTTCTGCTAGTTCTTCAATATTATAACCTCTATATCTTAAAATCCCAGCCTCGCCATCAATAAAAGTGATAGCGCTTTTACAGGAACCAGTATTTACGTATCCTTCATCTAATGTAATAACACCCGTCTGCGCACGTAATTTTGATATGTCAATAGCTACTTCATGTTCAGTACCTTCAATAATGGGTAATTGAATTTCTTTGTCCCTAATTATCAACTTTGCCATTTCAGACATACATTTCTCCTTGTTTTAATCTTATAAATGTGCAGGAATTATAACATTTTTATTTTATTTTTCAAGCTTTTTTAATTAATGTTCTTGAAGTTTTAGAAATTTTTTTATTCGATTTACTAAATAAAGACTCTTCACGTATAACAATGGTATGATAAACAAAGTTAAAAAGGTAGCAAATATTAAACCCCATGCAATTGATAAAGCAAGAGGAATTAAAAAAGGATCTGATCCCCCAATACCATATGCAGTAGGGAGCAATCCTAACACTGTCGTTAAAGTCGTAAGTAAAACCGCCCTTAATCTTAAAGATCCTGCTCTTAATGCCACTTCTTCTAATGTTAATTCCTTATTACTTCTTCTGATATTTTGAGCAAAATCAATTAATACAATGGCATCATTTACAACCACCCCTGATAAACCAACAAATCCCACCATTGCCAAGAAACTAATAGGTTGGCCATGTAAAATAAAGGCGATGATTACCCCAATCAATGCAAATGGTATAGTCAATAGTACAATGAAAGGAAGTAAAAGGGAACTAAATAACGAAGATAAGATCATAAAATTTATAAGAACTCCCACCACCATAGCTTTCCCAAGACTCTGGAATGATTCTTCGGTATCCTTATTTTCTCCTCCTAGTCTTACTGTATATCCAGGATATTTTTCTATAATTGAATCTATATATTTTCGAATTTGTTTATTTACTTCTGCTGAATTAGTCAACTTCTCATCAATATCTGCTGTCACGGTTAAAAGTCTCTCTGCATTTAAATGATTTAGGGCAACATATCCTTGCTTTTCTTCGAAAGAAACTAAACGACGTATAGGTATTAGTTGACCAAATTGATTTAACACATAAATGTGATTTATAGTTTTTAAATCTTTATAATAAGAATCATCAAATCTTACTCTTACATCAATTTCTTCAGTTCCTTTTTTTATAGTTGTAGGCACTGTTCCACGAAATGCAGTATTAACCGCTAAGGCTATACTTTCTACATTTATACCCGTTATCGCAGCAGAAAGTTCATCGATTTTAATTCTTATTTCGTTTTTGCCCAATTCATGATCATCTTCTATATTCTTTACTCCTTTAATATTCTTCATTATAGATTTAAATTCTTCTCCAATTTTCTCGAGGGTATCATAATCCTTACCGCGAATTTCAACTGCAACAGGTTTACCTACTGGCGGACCACCTCTTAATAAATCAACCTGTAAACTTTCCAATTTTCCTTTAAGATCTTCAAACTCTGGATAAATTTTTGGTTTATAGGGATTTTGCTTTATTGATTCTTCTGTCTTATATTTATCATTTAGCAGCCAATAAATTTCTTCGCGAATTTGATTTACAATTTCCTCTCCACTTCGCTTTCGATTTTTCTCTGGAGTAAGATAAACAATTACCATTCCGTAGTTCGATCCACGTTTTGTAAAAGGATCTGTTGCATTTTGCTGAACAATCCCAGCAGCGGATACATAATTTTCAATTTCTTCTTTAGGATAAGTTTCTAAAAGTTTAGAAATGTATAAATTAAATCTATCCATTTCCTCTAAGGGGGTTGAAGGATCCGCTTTCATTTTTATGATAAATATTTCAACAGCTCCAGGAAATAATTTAAATTTACCAAAAAATATATGTAATAGAATTGAGAAAATAAACAAAATTATTAACCCAAATAAAGTTTTCCATCTATGATTTAATACCCACTTTAAAGCAGGTTCATATACATTTTTTCTAAACTTATAAAAATATCCACTTTCTCCTCTAATTTCCTTTTCGTGCGATGCATATTTATTTATATCATATAAATGAGAAGGTAAAATAAAAATTGATTCAAACAAAGAAGCAAGTAAGGTGACTATCACTACTAAGGGGATTGTAAAAACAAATTTTCCAAAAATTCCTGTCATAAATAAAAGAGGACCAAATGACACTACAGTAGTCAATATAGAAGCAGTGACTGGAACTACCACTTCTGATGTACCCTTTACCGCAGCATCAAACGTACTATAACCTTCTTCTAAATAGCGATAAAAATTTTCACTTACGACGATAGCATCATCAACAAGAATACCTATAACCATTATCATACCAAACATAGAAATCAAATTCAATGTTACTCCTAAGAAATTTAAAACAATAAGAGCAGTACCAAGAGAAATAGGTATACCAAGTGCCACCATTAAAGATGTTCTCCAACCCATGAATAAAAATAAAGAACCTACAACAAGAATAAGTCCCCCTATAGCATTATTTAATAATACACCTAATCGTCTTTTTACATAATAAGAAATATCATTTACGTAAGCTACTTCGATACCAGGAGGAAATTTTTGTTGATATTTTGCAACGGTTTTTTGTACTTCATCTACTATTGAAATAATATCCCCATTTTCTTTTTTAACAACCACAAGAATGATAGAAGTTTTACCATTTGTACGATATATATATTCTGATTCTTCAAAACCATCTACGACTCTTCCCACATCACGTATTCTTATACCTTGCCCCAATTCGTTTGATCTTATAAAAAAATTGTAGATATCCTTTG
>JBEQAN010000084.1:0-5859 GCA_041640315.1 Leptospiraceae bacterium | reverse complement strand
AAAGTTGATTTTCTTACATTCTTCTTCCAACCAATTATAGATTTAAGAGGAAATAGAATTTATGGATTTGAAGCTCTTTTAAGAAATCATCAAACCTTAGGATTTAATAATATCCATGATATTTTTGATTTTGCTTTTCATCATAAAACCTTGTATAGTTTAGATTTACGACTTCGAGAAAAACTCATATCATTATTCGTACAGTTGCCAGAACATCAAAAACGAAGACTTTTATATAATATAGATAATAGAATTTTAGAGATGCCAGATTTTGAATCTGGAAATACTATTAAAATTTTACAAAAATATAATCTTCCTAATTCTTGTCTTGTTTTTGAAATTTCCGAACGTTTACCTTTTCAATCTTATGATAAATTATCTAAGATATTATTCAACTATCGCAATCAAGGATTTAAAATCGCCATTGATGATTTCGGCGTTGGCTATTCTAGTCTACAGCTTATTTATTCTACTGAACCCGATATTATCAAATTAGATCGTTTTTTTATTTATAATATTCATCTAGATTTAAGAAAAAAGTTATTTGTTGAAGAAATAGTAAAAATAACCCATCTTATTGGTGGTATTGTCATTGCAGAAGGGGTTGAAAATTATGATGAGTTATTAACATGTAAAAATGCTGGGATTGATCTTGCTCAAGGATATTTTATTTCGAAACCTTTTTCTATTGAAGAATATGATGAAAATATTGCAAAATTAAAAGAGCTTTTGCATGATTTAGAAACAAGTAATCATTTTTATTTTAGTAATCATAAGCAATGGATGTCTATTGAAAATCTGAAAATAGAGTATATTCCACCTATAATAAACAAAATGAACTTCGAAGAGATTATGAATCATTTTAGTAAATATTCTGATTATCATTTATTCCCCGTAGTAAATGAACAAAATGAACCGTTGGGAATAATCAAGGAAAAAGATTTCAAGAAGTATTTTTTACAACAATATACAAGGGAATTGTTAAAATATAAAGATTTTAGCAATTTATTAAATCAACATATTGTTAAAGTTCATATGATTGAGTCAAATACTGAAATTCACAATTTTTTTGATCTTATGTCCAATCAAGATTTAATCCATAATAATTCTATCCATGAAGTAATAGTAACCGAATTAGGAAAATATAAAGGCATCATTACATCTGATAGTATTTTAAGATATATTTTTAAACAAAAGCTAATCTTTGCACAGGATTCCAATCCGTTAACGAATTTACCAGGCAATAAATCCATAAAAAAATTTTTAGATGAACATATAAGTTTTGCAGGTACATTTTGTATCATTTATATTGACATAAATAATTTTAAACCATATAATGATGTTTTTGGATTTGAATATGGTGATAAATTAATTTATTTTATAGGAATTGTTTTGAAACGATTATTAGTAGATAAAACCCATTATTTTGTTGGACATATTGGGGGTGATGATTTTGTATTGTTTGTAAAGAATAAAAATTTGTTTCATATTTTAAAAATTGTATCAAGAATTCAAAATGAATTTATACATTATACAAAAGTAATTTCTCAACCAATTGCCAAAAATGATATTTATTTCGTTGCAAAGAATAGGTTTGGAGTAGAGCAAACCTACGAATTACCCAATCTTTCCTTTGGAATTCTATTTTTAAAATCAGGAATAATACCCATAAATGATCTTTCTACATTAATGGCTGAATTGAAATATCATGCTAAGTATCATGCGAAGAAGAATATTTATTATAAAATACTTTAGGTTTTCAATAAAAATAATTTAATTTTCTTAAAGAGAATATTTTGATTCTAATTTAAAATATCCGAAAATATAATAAACAATATAAAAATGGAACTTTTAGAACAGAAAATATTAATTTTGGATCAAGGTTCAAAATATTATAAGGGAATATTAATAGAATATGGATTTGGAAATTTTAATATAAAAAAAGTAGAAAAATTACCAGTTCTTACAGATTTAGCCTTATTACCAGCGGAAAACCATTTAAAAATAGATTTACAAGAAAATTTAGAGACTGAATTGGCTATCTTTGAATATAATTTTTTAAGATTCACAAAAACTCTGTTTACCGATCAAAAAGATATAATTTTTTTATTTAGCAATGATAAGGTTTTTAGTAGAAATATTGAAGTTCCCGCAGAGAAAAAAGAAGTTGCTTTACAAATTGTAGAAAATGAGATTGAAAATTATTTACCTTATAGTTTAGATGATGTTCAAGTATTGTCGTCGATTATAAAATTGGAAAATGGTATAGCAAGTGTATTAAGTTTTGCAATCAAAAATGATGTTCTTGAACGATATGCTAAAATCATAATTGAAAATGGTTTTAGCTTAAGAATGATTGGGATTGAATCTGTTTCTTTGTATAATGCTATTGAACTTCTACCAGAAGAGGAATATAATAAAAAAACTATTATTCAAATTGATATTGGATACTCAAAAACTCTCATCAATATAATTGAAAAAGGAAAACTAGCATTTTGTCGTTTTATTTCCTTTGGAATCATAAATTTATTATTGATCCTTAAAAAGTATTTTTATAAAGTAAATGAAGACGAACTGGAATCCTATTTGTTTCAATATTTTATTGATTTCTTAAAAGAAAAAGAGATTCAATTGAATATAAATCAATATGAAGAGCTTTGCAAAGAATTTTTAGAAGAGTGGAATGATTTTATTTCTGAAATCAAAAAAACAATATTAAACTTAAAATATGATTATTATTCATACATCTTGATTTCTGGAAGTGGTTCTTTAATTCCTAATTTAAGCGAAAAATTGGAAGAAGATTTAAATCTTCAAGTGAAACGTTATGAAATCCAACTTGGTGATGAGAAAATTGAACCCTGGATTATTGCAATTGGATCCATTTTTCATTATAAAAAAAGTCAAAAAGAACGCATAGATTTTTTAAACACTCCTATTGGAAAATCCCTAAGAAAAGGAGAGATACAATTAAAAGCTTTTAATGTGCCAGTAATATTAAGTATTATATCGATGTTGGTCTTTCTTATTTCTTTCATAATTGGAATTCTTCTTGAAAGAAGGCAATTACAGAGTTATCAGTTAGAATTACAGAAGATTGCAGAATCTATACCCGGTGTTGGTGGTACTATAAATCCAGTCGCGAAAGCAAAAAAAATCTGTGAAGATAAGTTAAATTATTGGAAAAATATCTATGCAGGAAATCGATATCTAGATGTGATAAAAGAAGTGAGTGAACATACAGTCGGACCTGATGTTGCAAATATTCAATTTAAAAGCTTACGATATACAGAAAGTCAAATTTTTCTTGAATTAGTAGTAGATTCTATCGGAAATGTAGTAAAAGTACAGGAAGAATTTCAAAAAAGTAGAATGTTTTCTGTTGTGGAAGTAATTAGAAGGGATTTAATTGCTGGGCAGAAAGTTCGTTTGGAATTAAGTCTAAAAATTAAACCACCTAATATTAAATTTGATGTGGGATGTAAATAATGTGGGATAAATTAAATCAAAGAGAGCGATTTTTACTAACGTTAACTTTGCTTTTTGTTTTTATTATTGGGATTTTTTTTATGATTCGATTAATTTCTCAAAAAAGGAGTGAATTAAAACAAAATATAGAAAAAACAAGATTGGAACTTCAAACCCTAATTCGTTTACGAGATGATATTTCAAGAATTCCAAATATTTCTAACTTGCCAAATCGAAATGAACTTTTAACATTAATTACACAAAAACTTCAAGAATTACAATTAACCCCAAACAATATTCGAGATAGAGAAGAAAAATCTGGGAATAAAAAAATTGTAACAGTAGAATTAAGCTTTAATGGAATCAATTTACAAAAATTATTTCAGTTTATATACGAAATAGAATATAATCGAAATGGAATAAAAATTAGCGAACTATTAATCAGAAAACCATTGCCCGGAAGAGATATCTATGACGTAAGAATGAATATTTATGTAGAACAGATGGAGTAATTCTATGTTAGAAAATCAAGTTGGGATAGATAAAGAAGAAGAACAAGAAAAACAAGAAGTTCTCGAAGATATTGTAGAAGAACCTGTAGAAGTTAAATTAAGTTGGAATAAAAAAATTATTATCATTATTGTTGGCATTTTATCATATTTTCTATTTTTATTTTTGTTTTTTCCTTATACTTCCTTTATTCGTTTTATAATGATCAAATACCTCAAAGAATATAAAGTAGATTTTGTTGACCTAAACATTGGTTTAGGAAGTAAAATTCCCATCCAATTGACGGATTTTTATATTTCAAATGATAAAGATGTTCTAATTAATGGGGATTTAATCCAGTTTAAGATCCATCTTTGGAAGTTAATAAATAAAGAGATTGATGGTGAATTAAATTTAAACTCTGGGAATGTAAAGTTTAAGGAATATGAATTTAAAATTAAAAATTTGACTTTAAAATCAAATATAAAAAATAGTTATGATGTACCCCTATCAAATTGGAGTGGTGAAATTGGATTAAATTTAAAAGAACTTTTTTTACTGGAATTGTTCGGTCCATTAAAAACATTGTCTTTGTCAGAGGATCAAAAGAATGTCAAAAATACTCAAATTCTAATCAAGGTTGATAAGGGCAGAGTCAATATCAATAAATTTTTATTTACTCATAGTTTATTTGACGTTCAGATTTCTGGAAATGGTCGTCTTAATGACAAAATAGATAATTCAACAATTGATACAAAAATTTGTTTCCAACCTAATCCTTCTTTGGAAGAATTAAATCCCATGATATATACCCTATATATTACAGCGGGGGGGAGTATAGGTGGGCAATTATGCATTAAAATGGAAGGAACAATTTCAAATATAAACTTTAAAACAGAAAGTAAGTAGGCTCGCACAAACTTATATTATATTTCCATATTAAAAAAACTTTCTTTTTTATCTTATTACAAAAATATGAATATACAATATGACAAAACGAAAAGAAAAAAAAGAATTAGTTTTTGTTAATAAAAATGCAAAAAGAGAGTATGAGATTTTAGAAACCTTAGAAGCTGGTATACAGTTACTTGGTTCAGAAGTTAAAAGTTTACGATTAGGAAAATTAAATTTTAATGATGCTTTTGTTTTACCAAAAAATCAAGAAATGTTTTTGGTGAATTTTCATATTTCACCTTATGAAAATGCGAAACATTTTGGACATGAAGAGACAAGAACAAGAAAACTTTTAATGCACAAGAAACAAATTGAAAGATGGACTTCAAAAGTAAAAGAAAAACGACTTACGATTGTGCCATTAAAATTATATTTTAATGATAAAGGAATCGTAAAATTAGAAATTGCTTTATGCAAGGGTAAAAAAATATATGATAAAAGACAAGATGAGCGAAAAAAAGAAGATCAGATGAAAATACAAAAAGCATTGAAATATAAACAATATGACTACTAAAAAATTAAAGCGAATTGCAGTTGTGGGAAAAAAAAATGCGGGAAAATCTAGTCTCATTAATTTATTATCTAATAAACATAGATTAATTGTAGATGATTATCCTGGCTTAACCCGAGATATTATAGAAGTAGAAATTTATAATTATGGTATCCATGCACTCTTTTATGACTTACCAGGTCTTGATGTAATTGACCTTGGAGATGCAATCAATCAACTAGAAAAAAAAATAATAGAAAAATCTCTAAATTTTATTAAAAATAATGTGGATTTAATCATCCACTTAATGGAACCTCCTGCACCATCGCCTTTTGATTATGATTTTAGAGATTTTTATAAAAAAAATATGAGTCATGAAGTTCTACAAGTATTAAATAAAATAGATAGTAAAGAAAAAGAACAGGAATATTTACCAGAATTTTTTGATGCTGGATTTA
>JBEQAN010000083.1:0-5895 GCA_041640315.1 Leptospiraceae bacterium | reverse complement strand
AATACTGGATCCTTTAAAAAATAAATTTGAATTTCTAATAGTTCTTTAATAGAATCTGGAAATTCTTTTTGAATTGCTTTAATTTTTTGAATTGTTTTTTTATTATAGTATCTAAATTTATTTAATTCATCTATCTTCTCTTGTTTACTATTGAGTAAACGGTTAGATATATAAAATTTATAAGGTTGTAAAATAATAGAAAAGCCTTCTCCATGTCCATGGGAAACCACTTTGCCATAAACATCAAATTTTTTTTTCATAGCTAAAAATTATTTTATTTTTTTAAGTCTTTTTTATCAAGATATTTTATAAGAATATATGTGGTATCATCAGCTGGTTTTGTAAATAAGCTAAATAATCGTAAATCCCAAATAAAACTACGTATAAGATTCTTTGGTGATAATTTTGCTCTTTTTTTTAGTAATTTTTTCATTCTTTCAATACCATATTGTTTTCCTTTTCGATTTTCTTGTTCGTATGCTCCATCGGTATAGCAAAGAATCATATCTCCGGGATTGAAATCGATTTTAATACCTTTATAAATAAAATCTTCTTCAATTCCAATGGGTATATTTATAGTATCTTTTTCTATTACTTCATTTTCTTTTTTTTTATAAATCAATATTGGAGGACATCCCGCAGCAGCGTATTCAATCGTACCTGAAAGAAGATCTAAAATGATAATGGCGAATGTGGCAAATTTTGTATCATCAAAAATTTCCAAACTTAAATGATTAATTTTTTTTAATAGAGCTTGAGGGGTGAGGCTACTCATATTGAGTTCATATTTGATGTAATATGATAACATAAAAGCTAATAGACCCGCTTCTAATCCTTTTCCACTTACATCTGATAAAATCACAACAACCCTACTATCAAGTAAGGGGAAAACGCCAAAAACATCGCCACTTGTAAAATATTTTGGATAAGTTTTTGGATAGATGACAAAATTTTTAAAATTATAAATTTTCGTTTGATTTAAACCAAATTCATTTTCATTTAATTTTAAAAGTTTTTTTTCATCGATATAATTATTTTTATATAAGAAAGATGGTAGTAGTAAGTTGCTATTTATAAAATCGTCTGTGACTTCTTGGTAGGGCCTTTTTAAGACTTCATACTGATCCAAAAGTTTTAATATTTCAATAGAATTCATTTAAAATCAAGAAAAATATTAAAATTTCTAACTGCAAGTAAATATTGACAAATCATTATAAGGTTTTTTACTATGGCCAATTATGACAAAAAATGATGTTTTAGATAAATATTTTAAAATTATTGATAAAACAAATACAATTTTGCCATTGGGGAGGGTAGTAGAAATCAATGGATTTACTATCATATCTGAAGGACCACCGGATACAGCCATCAAAGATATATGTAGAATTGAAAAAGAAAATAAAGAATATTTGTATTGCGAAGTAATGGGATTTAGAGGAAAACATTTGATCCTCATGCCATTTGGGAGTACTGATGGTATTTATCCCAATGCGATGGTACATAATACAAATCAAAGAGCAAGGATTTTAGTTTCTGAAAATATGATTGGTAGAGTATTTGATGGTCTTGGTAATCCTATTGATAATCAATTAAATTTGTATGAAGGTGAATATAGAGAAGCTGATAATTCACCACCAAACCCCATGGAAAGAGAACCCATTAAATCAGTTATGGTTACAGGAATTAAAGCCATTGATGGTTTATTAACAGTAGGGAAAGGTCAAAGAATTGGAATTTTTGCTGGCACTGGTGTAGGAAAATCTACATTGCTTGGTATGATAGCGCGATACACTAAAGCAGATCTAAACGTAATTTGTTTAGTAGGAGAAAGGGGAAGAGAGGTAAGGGAATTTATCGAAAGAGACTTAGGAAGAGAGGGGCTACAACGTTCAATTTTAATAGTAGCTACGAGTGATAAAAGTGCCTTAGAAAAAATATATGCAGCATATTTTGCAACGAGTATCGCAGAATATTTTCGCGATAAAGGAAAAGATGTAATATTATTTATGGATTCTGTAACCCGATTTTGTATGGCTTTAAGAGAAATAGGAATAGCAATTGGTGATCCTTTAGGACCTGGTGGATATCCACAGAGTACCTGGTATCGTTTAAGTAGATTGGTTGAACGTACTGGTGTGGGGAAAAATGGCTCTATAACGGGAATTTATAGTGTATTGGTAGAAGCTGATGATTTAAATGATCCCGTAGCAGATGCAACAAGAGGAATACTAGATGGTCATATTATTTTAAGTCGGAAATTAGCTCAACGAAATCATTACCCAGCAATCGATATTGTTCAATCTATTTCTCGAGTTATGCCAAATATTGTAAGTGAAGAACATTGGTCACTAGCTATGAAAATACGAAATCTATTATCTATTTATGAGCAAAATGAAGATTTAATATTATTAGGGGCTTATGCGAGAGGTAGTAATCCAGATTTAGATGTGGCAATTGATAAGTATTCGAGCATTAATAATTTCTTAAAACAAGCTATCACAGAAGGATTCTCATTTGAAGAAACATTAAGTTTATTAAAAAAGATCCTATAATAGATTATGCCTAAGAGATTTAAATTTGAATTAGAAGCCTTATTGAAACTAAGAGCTATCGAAGAAGAAAAAGCACTACAAGAATATTCGGTAATATTACAAAAAATTAACTTGGCAAAAAACAAAGTTAGAGAGTTGGAAGAACAGTATCGACAAGAGGTGGAGAAATATACTAAGTATGCAAATATGGGATCGTATAGTCTATTTTATCAATCTTTTGAAAGATTTTTAAATCGTATAGAATCTTTAAAAAAACAAACAGAGACTTTTATTGAATCTTTACAACCAGAGTTAGAAGAAAAAAGAAAAAAATTGATAGAAGCTCAAAAAAATAAAAAAATAATTGAAAAATTAAAAGAGAAAAAATGGGATCAATATAAGAGGGAATTAATAAATTATGAAAAAAAAGAATTATTTGAATTAAATCAGAAAAATAGTAATAGCAAGGATCAATCCTATGAGTTTATGGAAAAAACTGAAAAAATACCTAAGCCTAAATCTAATAAACCAACAGAAGATTATAAATCTCGAAAAGAACGAGAATATAGAGAGTACTTTAAAAAAACTGGATTGGATGAAAAATAGTCATGACTTTATTGAAATAGATGAATATAAGGATCATCATTCAGAGCATTTATATGATGTTGATTTAATCAATAGCCAAAATGAAAAAATAAAAAATCATAGGTTTGAGGTTACTTATGATGTGGATTATGAATATTATACAAAGTTACTTAAAAAGAAGTTAATAGAGAAAACTTTAACTATGGAAAGAATTATAAAAAAATGGGATAAGGACTATGGTAATTTCACCTAGAATCAAGTTAATATATTTAATATTTTTGATATTATTTTTAACAGGAATTTATCTATACCTATTAGATGTATGGGGTATTATATCTTTAAGTGAATATTTACCATTTTTAAAAAGAGAAGTTCCAAAAGTAGATCAAACGCAAGCTAATGTATTATTACTAGAAAAAGAACGATTAGAAAAAGAAAAAGAAATTTTAGAAAACGAAAAAGCAACAATTCAGGAACTAAAATTGAAATTAGAAGAACAAGAAAAAAAATTAAAAGAACAAGAACAATCATTACAAACAGAAAAAGAGAATATAGAAAAACAAAAACAAAAGATACAAGAAATTGAAAATAGTAGAAAAGAAAAAAATAAAATGATAGAGGATATGGCACGACGATTAAATGCTATGCCTCCTCAAAGTGTGATTGATATTATCCAGGGATGGCAAAATATCGACATTGTAGATGTATTTTTAAAAATGGAAGAAATTGCTGAGGAGGAAGGTACACCTTCAATAGTTCCATTTTTACTCTCGCAACTTCCGCCCGAAAGAGCAAGCATAATTACTTCCATGATGTTAGATGATGCAATTAAAACGAATATCTTTGACAACCAATAAATAATTCAATTATGATGATGAATATATATTCTTTTTTTATTCCTCATCATTATTAAACCATTCCTCTAAATCTTCTATAAGCTTTTCAATTTCTTGATCTACTTCGTGAAGATGTATAATTTTTTTCATTTGATCGTTGTCTTTAAGGATAGTCAATTCTATTGACATATCATAATTAAAATTATCTGACAGTTCCATTTTAGCTCCTTATTAAATTTTAACCCCTTTTTAATAATTAGACGTAAAATTATAATGAAAATGTAATAAAAATTATGACAAGTATTTTTTGTTTTTATATTATGAAAATTCTTTGGTATTAAATTTTAGTATTAATAATTGAGTGATCTTCATTTAAAAATTTTTTTGCTTATTCACAAAAGTAATGATATTACATTATTACGATAAACTTATGGTAGATATATTAAAAAGGCTAAAAGAGGAAGTTTTATATTGTATTTAATGTGGATTCTGTAAGATGAAATCGAAAAGCTTTTTTTTACAAATCATCATAAATCCAAGTTATATATAAAATTTAAAATTATTATTTGACTATTAAAAAAAATAATTATGTAATTTTATATTTGATTTTTTATTGAAGATTTACGAAAATAAAAAAAATGAAACTTAAAATTTATATTACATTGCCCATTTTTTTAATCATCTTTTTATTTTATATCATCTCATTAAAAAGCGTTTTAGATAACGAAAATGAACTATTGAAAGCTCATAATACTAGTAATGGAAATTACTTCTTAGTTCCTGTATTATTATTTCATGATATAGATGGTAATGGACCTTATTCTGTTACAAGAGAAGAATTTAGAAATTACTTAAATATAATAAAAGAAGAAAACATTCAGATTGTTAGTTTAAAAACTCTTTACCACCATGCAGTTAACAATCTTTTTTTTGATAAACCAACCATGGTTATAACTATTGATGATAATTATGTCAATATTGTGAGAGTTTTAGCCCCCATTCTAAGAGAATATGGATATCCAGCTACGTTCTTTTTCTATACAAAAGATATATATTTAAATCCACAACAAGGTACTTCATGGGAGGACTTAAAGCGTTTATTGAATGAAGGATTTGACATACAAAATCATTCTTATTCTCATACCGCTTTTTATAAGAAAATGCCGGGTGATAGTTTAATCGAATATGAGAAAAAACTTTATAAAGAAATATTAGAATCAAAGCAAATCTTAGAAAAATATCTTAATCATACAATTTGGGCATTTGCATATCCAATGGGATATTACACAGAAGAATTACATCATTATCTATTTAATAATTCCTATAAAGTTGTTCTTACAACTGATGGAAGACCTGTGAATCTTTCAAAACCATTTAATGGTGTAATTCATCGTTATACAATCCAAAAAAAATATGTAAATGATCCTATAAAGATGTTTTATTTACAAGTCCATTTGGCAAAAAGGGTATATAATCAAAATGATATTTCAATGAATGAACCATAATTTTTTTAATAATAAAATAATCTCGTGTTCTTTATACATCGGAGTAAAAATTTAATAATACATCATTTTGGGTCTCGATTAAAAACTCAAATTCAAAAATCCCTATTTTTTCAATTCTCTTTAAGATAAGGAATTTCGGTATTTTAAAAAAAATTAGCAAAAAAAATCAAGAAAGGGTGAGATAGAATAATAGAAGTTACAGTAAGAGTGCGAAGATAAGAGAGAAGAGTAGGAGTAGGGTAAAGTTATAAAGTGAGAAAAGGACTAGGAATTTCTTTTTGTAATGGGGGAATTTTTGTATGAAGAATTTATAGGAGATGAGGCTTGCGAGGGAAGCGATGAGGGTTCCGAGGCCACCGATATTTACGCCGAGGAGAAGTTCTTTAAAGTGAGGGGTGAAGTTCGCAAGGAGGATAGCGGTGGGGACATTACTTAAGA
>JBEQAN010000082.1:4356-5950 GCA_041640315.1 Leptospiraceae bacterium | reverse complement strand
GGTTTACGGAAAATTTTTATTAATGATAATAAACCTTTTCTTGGAGCTCCAAAACCTCCTACATCAGCACCACAAAAAAATACACCGGATAAATTCAAATTAATTACCATATATAAATTTTCTCTTAGATGCTCCCACGAGGTATGGTTGTCTCCCGTCCATAAAGCAGCCCATTTCTGTATTCCTATGGTACCAGAACGCGATAATACAAAAGGTCGTTTTTGATGTTTATTTAAAAAAAATGCCTTGTATGTTGCTTCCGCTTCTAGCAAGGCATATAAATTTCTAAATTTTAAATGACTTCCTTTTTCGTGACAAATCTCTTGTTTTAATGGTTCTGATGTTTTGCCAATTAAAAGAACTGGTTCGTTCATATCATTCCAAATACCAGAAATCCCAAGCTTTATTAATTCTCCATTCAATTTAGACCACCATTCTCTTACACTTTCTTTGGTAAAATCTGGAAAATGCACTTTACCTGGCCAAACTTTTCCAATATAAAAATTTTTTTCTTTGGACTCTAAGGATTTACTTTTGGTTTTTTTACAAAAATAATTGTTTTCGTATCCCTCCTTATAGAGAGGGTATTTTGGATCAATTGCAATCCCCGGGTCAATTATGCTAACAAGATGAATCCCCATTTGATTTAAATCCAAAATCAATTTTTGTGGATCGGGGAAATTTTTTTTATTCCAAGTAAAAACTTTATATTTATCCATGTAATGAATATCTAAATAAATGGCATCTAGAGGCAATTGGTGAGCCCTTGCCTCTTTAGCAATTTTGATTACATCTTCCTGAGTTTTATAAGACCATTTAGACTGATGATAACCAATACTCCATATGGGTGGAAAAAAAGGATATCCAATCAATCTAATATAATTTGTAATAATTTCTTCAATTGTTCCAATAAATATAAAAAAATCAATTAATTCTACTTCCCTTTTAAAATAATATGAAAATTTAATTTCAAATTTATATGGTGACTTTTCATTATTTTCGATTTTTATTAATAATGGGTAAGAAGTATATTGTAATATTGCAAAATGTTGACTTGAGGTTTTTTTTCGAAATACTAAAAAAGGGAAAGATGCATATGGTTGATCTTTCAATAAATAAAAATAGGTATCAATATTTCGAAGTAAAAAATTACCTTCATTTCGATTGAATTTTCCATTAATTGCACCAAGACCATAAATATTAAAATCATCATATAAGAATATATTTAAAAAATTCAAATCTTCTTTAGAATTTATAATTCCCGTAAATATAAGATTGTTTTCAAAGTTAAAACGAATATTTCTTGTAGGTGGATCATAAATAAAATGAAAATTTTTTTTTCGACACTGCAATTTACTTTCTGGATCTTTGAATATACTTAGTGGAACTTCTTTCCCTAAGATGGGTACCCCTAACACCTCATGTTGACCATAAAAACAAATTCTATATATATTTTTATCATAATTATAAATTTGTATCACATTTCTAAATTGATCTTGCAGTTCTCTTGTCATAATAAATTATTGAATTAAATGAAATCATTATCTTTTAAATTTTTCTTTATATTTATCGGAATATTGGTTTTATATCTTTT